>NZ_JAUOQO010000010.1:0-87240 GCF_030547725.1 Staphylococcus pasteuri
GAATTAGCTCAGCTGGGAGAGCATCTGCCTTACAAGCAGAGGGTCGGCGGTTCGAACCCGTCATTCTCCACCATTTATTTTGTTTAAATAAATATGTCGGAGGGGTAGCGAAGTGGCTAAACGCGGCGGACTGTAAATCCGCTCCTTCGGGTTCGGCAGTTCGAATCTGCCCCCCTCCACCATCTTAATGGGCTATAGCCAAGCGGTAAGGCAACGGACTTTGACTCCGTCACGCGCTGGTTCGAATCCAGCTAGCCCAGCCATAAGAGCCATTAGCTCAGTTGGTAGAGCATCTGACTTTTAATCAGAGGGTCAGAGGTTCGAATCCTCTATGGCTCACTCAAAACATCTTTCTTAGGAAAGATGTTTTTTTTATTGTTTTATGTAAACGAATACATTATTCTATAACTAATACTTAAAAGAGGTGGAGAATAAGATGAAAAATATAGATATTATTGGGGTACCTTCAACATTTGGTCAAAGAAAATTAGGAGTCAATCTTGGTCCAGATGCAATAAGGTATGCTGGTTTACAAGATAGATTAGAAAATATTGGTCTAAATGTTAGTGATAGAGGTAATATTGATGTACCGACAATAGATTTAAAAAAATTCAACTCTGAGCAAGAAGGTTTAAGAAACTATGATGAAATTGTTCAAGTTTCAAACACTTTAAGTGATAAAGTTGATCAAACTATATCCAATAATAGTTTTCCTCTAGTGATAGGTGGCGATCATTCTATTGCAGTAGGCTCTATTTCTGGAATAAGTAAACACTACTCTAATTTAGGGGTAATTTGGTATGATGCACATGGTGATTTAAATATTCCTGATGAATCTCCATCTGGTAATATACATGGTATGCCATTAAGAATATTACTTGGAGAAGGGCCAAGTGAACTTGTGAATTTAAATGATTTTCAACCTAAACTAAAACCTGAAAATGTTGTTCTTATTGGTATGCGAGATTTAGATAAAGGGGAACGTCATTATATTAAAGAACAAAATATTAAAACTTATACAATGGCTGATATTGATAAGTTAGGTATTGAGTCTGTAATAAATGAGTCTGTACAATATTTAAAAAATAGAAATGTCGATGGATTACATTTATCTTTAGATGTTGATGCATTAGACCCTACAGAAACACCAGGAACCGGTACAAGAGTGTTAGGTGGTTTAAGTTATAGGGAAAGTCATTTTGCGCTTGAATTACTTCATGAAAGCAAAATGATTACATCTATGGATTTAGTTGAAGTTAACCCATTAATTGATTTACATAACAATACAGCGGAACAAGCTGTTTCATTACTTGGTACATTTTTTGGAGAAACACTACTATAATTTAATTTATGTAACTTGCATGTTAATCGACATGCAAGTTTTTTTCATTTTTATTAGTGTTCATATGACACGTGTTCTAATGATTGATATAATGAATAATATGGAAAATGTTATCGGAGGAGATGTTATGGATTTTTCCAATTTTTTTCAAAATTTTAGTACTTTAAAAGTCATAACTAGTGTCCTCGATTTATTGATTGTGTGGTATGTTCTTTATTTACTGATTACAGTTTTTAAAGGTACAAAAGCAATACAATTATTAAAAGGTATTGTTGTAATAGTAATCGGTCAACAAATCAGTAAAATACTAAATTTGACTGCAACTTCAAAATTGTTTGACATTGTGATTCAATGGGGAGTATTGGCATTAATTGTAATATTCCAACCAGAAATTCGAAGAGCTTTGGAACAATTAGGTAGAGGTAGTTTCTTAAAACGTTATACCAACGCCTATACTAAAGATGAAGAGAAATTAATTCAATCTGTATCAAAAGCGGTTCAATATATGGCTAAACGTCGTATTGGAGCACTTATAGTTTTTGAAAAGGAAACTGGTCTTCAAGATTATATTGAAACAGGTATTCCTATGGATTCTAAAATTTCTCAAGAATTATTAACCAATGTGTTTATACCTAATACACCATTACATGATGGTGCAATGATAATTCAAGGAACTAAAATAGCAGCAGCAGCAAGTTATTTACCATTATCAGATAGTGTTAAAATATCTAAAAGTTTAGGTACAAGACATAGAGCAGCTGTAGGTATTTCAGAAGTATCTGATGCTTTTACAGTTATTGTGTCAGAAGAAACTGGTGATATTTCAGTTACTTTTGATGGTAAGTTAAGAAGAGATATTTCAAATGAAGTGTTTGAAGAGCTATTATCTGAACATTGGTTTGGCACACACTTTCAAAAGAAAGGTGTGAATTAATATGTTAGAAAGTAAATGGGGATTAAGATTCGTTGCACTGATATTAGCTATATTTTTCTTCTTATCAGTGAATAATGTATTTGGGAATATCTTTAACTCTGATGACATATCACAGAAATCAACAAAAACAATACAAGATGTTCCAGTAGAAGCGATATATAACCATAAAGATTTACACGCTACACATGTACCAGACACAGTAGATGTAAATATTTCTGGTACACAATCAAAGTTAATAAAAATTGAAGATCCCGATGATTTAAAAGTTGTTGTAGATTTATCAGGTGAAAAAGCTGGTAAATATCAAAAGAAATTTCAAGTTAAAGGTTTAAATAATAGCATTAATTATAATGTTAAACCTAAATCAGCCAACATCACATTAGAAAAGAAAATAACTAAAACAATGCATGTAGAGCCTGATGTAAGTCAAAGTGATATTGCAGATGGTTACCAAATTGATAATCAAAAAATTTCACCTGAAACAGTTAAAGTAACTGGTGGAGAAGAACAATTAAAACAAATTGCTTACTTAAAAGCAACATTCAAAAATTCTAGTAAAATAAGTAAAGATACTAAAGATATTGCTACAGTAAATGCTTATGACAAAGATTTAAATAAAATGAATGTTTCTATTAACCCAGATGAAGTTGATTTGAAAGTGTCTGTTAAACCTTATAGTAAAAAGGTTAAAGTTAACACAAAGACGACTGGAAAATTAAAAGACAATAAAAAGGTAGATAATGTTAAATTAGATGACGATGAAGTTGAAATTTATGGTAGTAGAGAAGATATACAGGGTATAAATAATATTACAGCTGAAATAGACTTAGATGATATTTCAGAGTCCACTGAGAAAACTGTAAAATTTGATTTACCTAAAAGTGTAAGTAGGGTTAACCCTGAAGAAACAAAAGCTTATATCACAGTTAAATAATTGAAAGAAATAAAAGGAGAGTAAAACATGGGAAAATATTTTGGTACTGACGGTGTCAGAGGTGTAGCAAATGAAGAATTAACACCTGAACTAGCGTTTAAGCTAGGTAGATATGGTGGTTATGTATTAGCACATAATAAAGGGGAAAATCACCCTAGAGTCCTTGTTGGTAGAGATACAAGAGTTTCAGGAGAAATGTTAGAATCAGCACTCATTGCAGGACTTATATCTATTGGAGCTGAAGTCATGCGATTGGGTATTATTTCAACGCCAGGTGTAGCATATTTAACGAGAGAAATGGACGCAGAATTAGGTGTAATGATTTCTGCATCACATAATCCAGTTGCAGATAATGGTATTAAATTCTTTGGTTCTGATGGTTTCAAATTATCAGATGATCAAGAAAATGAAATCGAAGAATTACTTGATCAAGAAAATCCAAGTTTACCAAGACCAACTGGTACAGAAATCGTTCATTATTCAGATTACTTTGAAGGTGCACAAAAATATTTAAGTTATTTAAAATCTACTGTAGATGTTAATTTAGAAGGTATGAAAATTGTTTTAGATGGTGCAAATGGTTCTACATCTTCTTTAGCACCATTTTTATTCGGCGATTTAGAAGCTGATACTGAAACAGTGGGTTGTAGTCCAGATGGATACAATATTAATGAAAATTGTGGTTCTACACATCCTGAAGCTCTTGCAAAAAAAGTTCTTGAAACTGGAAGTGACTTTGGTTTAGCATTTGACGGAGATGGAGATAGAATTATTGCTGTTGATGAAAATGGTAAAATCGTTGATGGAGACCAAATTATGTTTATTATTGGTCAAGAAATGCATAAAAACCAAGAATTAAATAATAATATGATAGTTTCAACTGTAATGAGTAATTTAGGTTTTTATAAAGCTTTAGAAAATGAAGGCATTCAATCTAATAAAACTAAAGTTGGAGACCGTTACGTTGTAGAAGAAATGAGAAGAGGAAATTATAATCTTGGTGGTGAGCAATCAGGTCATATCGTATTAATGGATTATAATACAACAGGTGATGGCTTATTAACTGGTGTACAATTAGCAGCTATCATCAAAATGTCAGGTAAATCATTAAGTGAGTTAGCTTCACAAATGAAAACATATCCTCAATCATTAATAAATGTAAGAGTAACAGATAAATATCGCGTTGAAGAAAATATTGATGTTAAAGAAGTAATGACTAAAGTTGAAGTTGAAATGAATGGAGAAGGTAGAATTTTAGTACGTCCTTCTGGAACAGAGCCATTAGTAAGAGTAATGGTTGAAGCTTCAACAGATGAAGATGCAAAAAGATATGCCCAACAAATTGCTGATGTCGTAGAAGACAAAATGGGTTTAGATAAATAATTCAAATAAAGAACGTGCCATAAATGAAAAGGCACGTTCTTTAAATATATATAATAAAAATGGACCAGAAGCTTACATCTGGTCCATTTTTGATTCAACAAATATTATTTTGAAATAAGTTCATTATATTCTTTTTCAATTTCTTCTGCTAATGGTCCTTCAACTTTAGCATACGTTTGTAAGAATGATTTTACACCATGTTCTTGAATATAATTATTCTTTTCAACAGTTTCTTGGTCAGCTTTATCATCATATTTTAAAAGTAGGGCAGCTGCTTTAACTAAGCCATCTCTTTCTAAATTATGTTCATATAAATAATTTAATGGTTTAATAATACGATCTTTAGGACCAATTTTACGTAGAGTTCCGCGACCAACACGTGTTACTTCATCAGATAGATAAGAGTTATTGAAACGTTCAATAATTTTTTCTACATATTGAGATTGTTCTGATTTAGAAAAATCAAATTCACGTGTGATATAATCACTTGTTTCAGCTAGTACACGTCTTAAACCAGCTTCGATAGTGCTATCTTGAACTGCATCTAAAACAGTTGCTTTATTATCGTTATAACCAGCATATGCTAAGAAAGCATGTCCTGTATTAACAGTTAATAATTTTCTTTCAATATAAGGTGTTAAATCATCAACATATTTAATATGGTCTAATTCTTCGCCATACCAAGCATCTTTTTCAACAACCCATTCATAGAAAGGTTCTACCATAACATCTAAAATATTTTCATTTTTTTGTAATGGAACAATTCTATCAACTGCAGAGTTTGCAAAATGAATATTGTCGCCTAAAGGACCAGTAATATCTAAAATAGCTTTTTTAAGTGTATCTGTAGCCATAATAGCATTTTCACAAGCAACGATATTAACATGGTTTTCTTTTTCTTTTAAATATGGAGCAAATGATTTTGCAATAATAGGTAAAATGTTAACACCAACAGCAGTTGTAATTAAATCAGCTTCTAAAATAGCTTGTTTCAATTCATCTGAAGGTTTAGCAGAATTAATCGCATCTACATTGTTTACTCTTGTAGTAGTTTTAGCTTCATCTGCTAAAATAACATCGTATTCATGTTCCGTTTGTAATGCATTAATAATTTCATCATTTACATCTGCAAATGTAACTTTAATATTATTATCAGCTAAAATATATCCAATAAATCCACGACCAATATTACCGGCACCAAAATGTACTGCTTTCATTATGCATCAGCCTCCTCAAAGACTTGTTTAATTTCGTCAGCAGATTTAGCGTTGATAATACGTTCTACATTTTCTTCTTCACTGAAAGTAATCGCAATTTTAGATAATAAGTCTAAGTGTTCTCCGTCTTTACCAGCGATACCAACGACAACTTTAACTTCTTCGCCATTCCAATCAACACCTTCAGGAATTTGTAATAAACTTAAGCCTGATTGAATGACATTTCCTTTAGCTTCTTCAGTACCGTGAGGAATTGCTAAACCGTTACCCATAAATGTTGAAACAACATCTTCACGATCTTTCATTGCTTGAATATAATTTTCAGTTACAGCTCCGCTATCAACTAGAGCTTGTCCTGCTTTCTCGATTGCATCGTTTTGGCTTGCTACTGATACGTTAATAAAAATGTTTTCATTACTGAATAATTCGCTCATTATAAATACACTCCTAAATTAATTGTTTTTTAATTCGTTTTAAAAATTGCTTTTCCAGTATAATTTTAAAGTCATGTGGATTTTTCATAAAATCATCTAAGTTTTCCAAATGGTTGCTTAGTGTTTCGGAAATTGTACTAACAAGATCTACCATGATTGCATTATCTGGAATAAACATACTTAACATATAATTAATGTAGTCATTGTCATTTTGAATATTACTCATCTTTATAGGTTCCTCCAAAATAGTTATGAGGATACATGGTTCTTTAAACATTGAATCTCTCATATGAGGAATAGCTATAGGGTAGGGGCTTAGTATCCAATTAGGATTTTCCTCCAACCGATGTTGTAATAATTCAGCGAATGACTGACCATCATCAATAATACGATGACTTACTAGGTAATCAGATAAATATTGATTCCAATTATCTACTGATTTATATTCTATTTTCACGGAATCAACTAACTTTAAACCTTGACGTATTGTTTCCATAATATCTTCAGGTGAATAATTAATTAATTCTTTTCCTTCATTTTGATTCATATGGTGTGCTTCTTTAGTATTTAAAAATGAAGCGACATATCCTATGTCAGAATCAGGGAGTAAAGGATTAACTGTTAAAAATGGCCTATCTATATCCAAATTTACGGTGGATATAATACCATCGTATTGAGATAAATCAAGCACGTTTAGATCACTTACAGAAGCCTGTGTAATTCGTTCAATTTCACTAAACACTTGTTCAAGTCTAGTTGCTAATAGACGGCTTGTACCTATGCCACTACTACAGACGACTAAAATATTTAAAAATTGATGTCCTTGGTTTTTAATTGATCCTCCAAAATGAAGGACAATAAAAGCAATCTCGCTATCAGGAAAGATTAACTCTGGCCAAACAACATGCAATGCTTTGCTCACATTATCAAATAGTCTTGGATATTTGTACTTAATCATATCGGTCAAAGGATTATATGTTTCAATATTTGATTCTAAACGATTGATTGCTGGATTAATATGCAATGATAATCCATTAATTAGAGTAGTTTTTTCATCAAAGTATTGACCCGAAATCTCTTCTACGTTTTGCACGAAAGATTTTATTTTTTGTTCATTTTTCTTATCTTCAAATAAAGTATCTTTAGTATCTTTACGTTTTGAACCCCGCAAGTGAATGGTAATAAATGTGACTTCAGCTTGGTTGAATTGGACATCATATAAATCTTCTAGACGTTTAGCAATTTCACTAGCTACTTCATGTTCAAATGTATGTTTTACCGATTGATAAATATCTTCATTAAGTGATACATATTCATTGTTTTGCATACGAGTAATACTTAGTACAATATGAACGGTTAACGTGAGATAGCTAGATTCTGTTAGTGAATAGGGAAGCTCTCCTAAATAATCCATTAGAATTCTCTCAACTTTAAATATTCGGTCTAAATCCACAAGTGATTGTTGAGATTGATGTAATGATTGATAGACAAAATGATTTTCAATAACTGAATAAACACTTGTACTATTTAAATTATTTACCATTAGCTGACTTAAGAACTCTCTTTTTTTAGATTCAGTACCATTTAACATAACACCTTCGCCACGTTTTCGTGTTAAGGATAATTGATATGATTCTAAATCATGTTCTAATTCATCCAATAATTTAGCTAATGATTGGATAGAAACGCTGATTTCTTGAGCAAGACTATACTGTTTAACGGCATGTTTAGATTGAATAAGAGCATATAAAATAATGACCTTTTGTTCTTCAACTGATAAGTCTATAGTTTGTTGTTGCGTCATTTCATATTTTAAGCTTTGAATAGCTTGTTGATCCCCATTTAAACGAATACCTTTTTTGTTAACTCGGTCAAGTTGAATTGAAAAGGTATCTATATATGATTCAACGTGCTTTAATTCTCTATGAATAGTACGAGAGGACACTGCCAGTTGTTGAGCAATGTCATATATAGTGACATATTGTCCGTGATACTTGATTAAAAGTTCTATAATCTCTTTTTCACGTGTACTCAATAACATGGCGGTATCCTCCATTAATATTAATATTTAAAAATTATTGTTCTTCTTTTTTAAGGTTATTTAGTAATTCTTCATATCTTGGTGAGTTTAAGAAGTTATCAACTGAAATGTGAATTGCATTTGGTACTTGTTTAATTGCACGGTCAGTTAATGTTTTTTGAGTGATAACTAATTGAGCATCACTTGGTAATTGGTTAATTGCTGTGTTTGTAACATTTACATCTGAGATGCCAGCTTTTTTGAATTTATTACGTAACATACTAGCACCCATTGCACTAGAACCCATACCCGCATCACATGCAAAGATAACATGGTCAACATTACTGTAATCGTGGGCATCAACATCTTCAGTGTTATAATTATCTAATAATTGATCAGCATTATCTTCATCATCAGATTGTTCTGTTGAAGTAGCAGCACCTGCAGCGCCAGCACCTGTTGCAGCACCAGCAGTAGTAGCTTTAACTGATGAATCATTATTATCTTTATTAGTTAATTTTGAAGATACACTTGATTTTTTACCTTTAGTTGCTTCCATTTGAGCAGTAGCTGCTTCTAAATCTTGTTTAGGTTCTTTAGTGAACTTAAGAATAATTGCTGAAACAGCGAAAGAAACTAATGTCGCTAATACTACACCTAATAACATATGAAGGAATTCACCTTTAGGTGCGTTAATACAATAAGTGATAAATGATCCTGGTGACGCTGGACTTCTAAATCCAAATCCAGTTGCTTGATAAGTAGCAACGCCAGTCATACCACCTAAAATAACTGAGATAAATAACATTGGTCTCATTAATACGTAAGGGAAATAAATTTCATGAATTCCACCTAAGAAGTGGATGATTCCTGCACCGTAAGAAGTAGCTTTTGCAGTTCCTTTACCAAAGAACATATATGCAAGTAAAATACCAAAACCAGGTCCAGGGTTTGATTCAATTGTATAAAGTATTGATTGACCTGCTGTAGCAGCTTGGTCAGCACCAAGTGGTGTGAATACACCATGGTTGATAGCGTTATTTAAGAATACAATTTTAGCTGGTTCAACTAAAATACTTACGATTGGAAGTAAATGAGCATGAACTAAAGCCTCAACTGCAACTGATAATATATGCATGATGAATTTCATGATTGGAGCTAAAATTTCAAAACTTAAAATTGTCATGATGAAACCTAGGATACCAGCAGAGAAGTTATTGAATAACATCTCGAAACCTTGTGGTGTTCTAGGTTGAACAAATTCGTCAGTTTTTTTCATTAACCAACCAACTAATGGTCCCATAATCATTGCACCAAGTAACATTGGTGTGTCAGGTAATGCTACGATAACCCCCATAGTTGATGTAGCAGCAATGATACCACCACGTAATCCGTGGATTAAACGTCCACCACTAAATGCGATTAATAATGGGATTAAAAATTTAATCATAGGATCAGCTAATTGAGATAAATCTTTATTAGGCATCCATCCATTGTCTATAAATATAGCAGCGATAAATCCCCAAGCGATGAACGCGCCAATGTTTGGCATGATCATACTACTAAGAAAAGAACCGAATGCTTGAACTTTACGGCCAAAACCTTTGTTTTCTTGTTTCTGAGCCATATCTACACCTCTTTTTTAATTAGTATTTGACTATATTTATTGTAAATCTAAGTAGACAATTACTACAACAAGAACAAAATTCAAATTTGTCATAATAATCATGACAACAATCATTCTATAATATATAGGTAAAGATAATGTAAATTAAAAGCTTTATTACAATGAATTTTAAATGGAAATGGTAGTACATATTTTTTACAAAAACCTTGTGAAAATATTTGCAATTAAGACAAACTACATTGTACAATAGGTTCTAATGGAAGGGAGGATAGTAAAACAATATTACAAAGCGCCTGTGCAAGCTATTAATGACATGTGAGGATTAGAAATTAAATCTATTTGTATAAATTTCTATAGCGTACATTTATAACTTGTAGACGAGGAGGATAGTGATCGAATAGATCGGCGGATGCTATCCCGGATGTGGCTCATTCGTTAGCTTATTAAGTAAAACAGTAGGGTAACCTATTGGACAAAGTTAATAAGATCGCCAATTAATATTATATAAAATGAAAAACGTTAGAAGTTTAAGTGTGATAATTTATCACGCTTATTTTCAAGTGTGGTTAAACTAAGATAAAAGTTACTACAAATATGAACGCTAATGATAGTAGATTACTAAACTAAATTATAAGTAATAAATCATTGCTACTAACGTTATTTCAATAACTGGAGGAAAAGTAAATATGTGCGGAATAGTAGGATATATTGGCTATGATAATGCCAAAGAATTATTATTAAAAGGTTTAGAAAAATTAGAATATAGAGGTTATGATTCAGCTGGTGTTGCTGTAGCAAACGACGAAGGCACTAAAGTATTTAAAGAAAAAGGTCGTATTGCAGAATTACGCAAAGTAGCGGATAGTAGTGATATTGATGGCACTGTTGGAATCGGTCACACTCGTTGGGCAACACATGGTGTACCTAACTATGAAAACTCACATCCACATCAATCAACTACTGGTCGTTTTACACTAGTACATAATGGTGTAATTGAAAACTATGAAGAATTAAGAAATGAATATTTAAATGATGTTAAATTTGTTTCTGAAACAGATACAGAAGTTATCGTTCAATTAATTGAATACTTCTCTAAACAAGGTTTTGAAACAGAAGATGCATTTACTAAAGTTGTTTCATTATTACATGGTTCTTACGCTTTAGGTTTATTAGATGAAGAAGATAAAGATACTATGTATGTAGCTAAGAATAAATCACCACTTTTAATCGGTGTTGGTGATGGTTTTAATGTCATTGCATCAGATGCATTAGCTATGTTACAAGTAACTAATCAATATAAAGAAATTCATGACCATGAAATTGTTATCGTTAAACGTGATGAAGTTATTATCAAGGATATTAACGGTCAAGTTCAAGAACGTGACGCTTATACTGCTGAAATTGATGCATCAGATGCTGAAAAAGGTGTTTACGATCACTACATGTTAAAAGAGATTCACGAACAACCAGCTGTTATGCGTCGAATTATACAAGAATATCAAGATGACGAAGGTAATCTAAAAATTGATAAAGACATAGTAGATGATGTTGCACAAGCTGATCGTATCTATATTATCGCTGCTGGTACTAGCTATCATGCTGGTTTAGTTGGTAAAGAATTCTTAGAAAAATGGGCAGGTGTACCAACAGAAGTACACGTAGCTTCTGAATTTGTTTATAACATGCCTTTATTATCTGAAAAACCATTATTCATTTATATTTCACAATCTGGTGAAACTGCAGATAGTCGTGCCGTATTGGTTGAAACTAAAAAATTAGGTCATAAAGCGCTAACAATAACTAACGTATCTGGTTCAACATTATCACGTGAAGCGGATCACACATTATTATTACACGCAGGTCCAGAAATTGCCGTAGCTTCTACTAAAGCATATACAGCACAAATTGCTGTATTATCTATTTTAGCTCAAATAGTTGCTAAAACACATGGTCGTGAAGCAGACATTGATTTATTAAGAGAATTAGCGAAAGTTACTACTGCAATCGAATCTATCGTAGACGATGCACCTGTAATGGAACAAATTGCTACTGATTTCCTTGAGACAACACATAATGCATTCTTTATTGGTCGTACTATTGATTATAATGTCAGTCAAGAAGGTGCATTAAAACTTAAAGAGATTTCATATATTCAAGCTGAAGGATTTGCTGGCGGTGAATTAAAACATGGTACGATTGCATTAATTGAAGATCGTACACCAGTTATTGCTTTAGCTACTCAAGACAATGTAAACTTATCTATTCGTGGTAATGTTAAAGAAGTTGCTGCACGTGGTGCTAGTACTTGTATTATCTCAATGGAAGGTTTAGAAAAAGAGGGAGATACGTATGTCATTCCTCATGTTCATGAATTATTAACACCATTAGTTTCAGTAGTAGCACTACAATTAATTTCTTATTATGCAGCGCTACACAGAGATCTTGATGTTGATAAACCACGTAACTTAGCAAAATCAGTTACAGTTGAATAAATTTAAAAATTAAAAGTGATGAATACCATAATTTTGGTATTAAGAAACTTTAACATGTTGATATAAGGATAATCCCTTTTAGTTATGAGTTGACTAAAAAGGGATTATTTTTATTGCACTTTTCTTAAATAAGTGACAAAATTTTAAGTAATATAGAACTTAACATATTGGAGGATTATATGGACAACATAAAAGCGATATTTTTAGATATGGATGGTACAATTTTACATGAAGATAATAGAGCATCTGAATATACTAGAGACGTCATTAATTCACTAAGAGATAATGAATTCAAAGTATTCTTAGCGACTGGGCGTTCATATTCTGAAATTCATCAACTAGTACCAGAAGGTTTTTTAGTTGATGGTATTATAAGTTCCAACGGTACAACTGGTGAAGTTAATGATAAAAATATATTTAAGCATAGTATGTCTTTAGATTCTGTGAATCAAATTGTGAAATTAGCACAACAACATCACATTTATTATGAAGTATTCCCATTTGGTGAACAACGCCTAGTATTAAAAGAAGATCAATCTTGGATGAGTGAAATGGTGAGTGGCAGTGAAACGCCTCCTAATAATGTAGGACAAAGCGAATGGGCATCAAGACGAGAAGCCATAAAAGATAAAATTCAATGGGTAGATCAATTTCCTGAAAAGGATTATTCAAAAATATATCTATTTAATACAAACTTAGATAAAATTAGTCGTTTTCGTGATGAACTTCAACAAAATAAAATATTACTAAATATTAGTGTATCTAACTCTTCACGTTATAACGCTGAAACAATGGCTTATAATACTGATAAAGGTACAGGTATCAAAGAAATGATTGAATACTTTAATATTAAACAAGAAGAAACACTTGTGATAGGTGACAGTGATAACGATAGAGCTATGTTTGAATTTGGACATTATACAGTTGCAATGAAAAATGCTCGTACAGAAATTCAATCATTAACAGACGATGTAACTGAATATACTAATGAAGAAGATGGCGCAGCCAAATACTTAAAAAAACATTTTCTAAGTTAAGATATTGATTGAAATAGATATAATAAAAAGGTCGAAGTACAATTTTAAATATTTGTACTTCGACCTTTATTATTAATTATTTATTATTAGGATTATTATTATCAATTGTATCTTTAGCTGTTTCTTCTAAATTATCTTTATGAGATGTTGTAGAATTTGATAAATCATCTTTGTGTTGAGTAGCTTTATCGTTTAATTCTTTTTTAGAATCTTGAGTAGTAGATTTTGCGTTATCTTTTAAATCAGATGAATGTTGATCAACTTTATCTTTAGTTGTATCTTGTAAATCTTGTGTTTTTGTAGTTTTATTATTTGTGTCTTTATTTGCAACTGCTTTATTAGCTTTATTCTTTTTAGAGTTAGTTGTAACTTTTTCGCCACGGCGAATAAAGTATTGAACGATACCCATAAGTAAAGCATAGTAGATAAATAGTGTTACTAAAATAACAATGATTTGAAGTGTTACTAATAAGATTTGAGCAACAGTTTGTGACATACTACCAGTTGCCATTTGTACTAACGTTACTAGTACACGAGTAATAATTGTTATTAGTAAATTAATTAATAAAATACCAATAAAGAATTTCAACCATGTTTTATGACCATTCTTAATTGCTTTAAATCCATCTTTAACACTTGTCATAGCAGATTGTTTTGGATTTTCAGTATATGCTGCAGTGTAATTAATGATTAAAACAAAGAAGAACCAATAAAAGATAGATGTGATAAATCCAACGATTAATGTTACAGCAATTTGGAATGTTAAATATGCTGGCATTGGATTATCCATTTTGCTTAAAGGACCTTGTAAAGCACTAACTAATGGTGAAAGTGCCAAGTTTAATAATTTATTTACAAAATATAAAATGACTGACATGATAACAATCATTAATATTGTAATTAATGCTAGTAATAAACTTTTAGCATAGTGACCTTTTTTAAAGGCGATAAATAAATCAGAGAATTTAACTTTATCTTTTCTGATAGCTCTAGAAATAACATTTATAGCACCAGCTAATAACTGATAACCTAAAAATATAAATAATAAGATGACTAATACAGCTACACCAATAATTGGAATAAGTAATGGTCCTGCTGGTTGACCGAATTGCATCATCATTTGTAATTGCATCATTTGTTGGCCAATCATAGCCATTGCAACTCTACCGACTAAGAAAATGACGATAAAGCTTATTAATGTAAATAATATTGCTTTAAGATTCTGGGGTTTAGCATTCTTAAATGCTAAGTTATAATATTTAAACAAATTTTAAGCACTCCTTTTCGTTAATATAAATACAATATCAAAAATTTGGACTTTTTCAAATTAATATCTAACATAATAGGGTATTAAGTGTTAAAATGTTCTAATGAATTTAATATGAAAGGAGATATCATCATGAAATTTGCAATTATAACTGATGTACATGGTAACTTTGATGCATTAGAAACTGTATTAGATGATATTGATAGTAGAGAAGATATTGAAAAAATTTATAATCTTGGAGATAATATCGGAATCGGACATGAAACAAACAAAGTATTAGACCATATTTTCGATCGCGATGATATGGAAATGATTGCAGGTAATCATGATGAAGCTATTATGTCGGTTGTAAACGGCACTCCTTATCCGGAAGATTTAAAAGATAAGTTTTACGAACATCATCAATGGATTGCTAGCCATTTAGATGAAGAATATTATGAAGAATTAAATCAATTACCTCGATTTATCGAAAAAGAAATTTGCGGTAAAAAAGTGTTATTTATACACTATGAGATTGAAAATGATAAATTATCTTCTCCTATAGATGAAGTACCTTTTAGTCCTATAGTCAAAGATGATGAACAAGAAATGACACAATTATTTGCAGATAAAGATGCAGATTTAATTATTTTTGGTCATAATCACAGATTGCATATGTTTGACGATAAAAATAAAATGTATTTTAATCCAGGTTCTGTTGGATTAAATAACGGTTCAAATGCTGTTTATGGTATTGTTACTATTACAGAAACTGATATTTCAATTGAAAGAGTTAAAGTTGCATTTGATAATGAAGAATTTTTAGAGGGATTTGAAGCTAAACAAGTACCTGCTAGAGATTTTATATTTGATAAATTTATATAAAATAGAAGTTGCCTCTCCACAAGTTAATTTGAAGCATGGAGAGGCAATTTTTTTATTTAATGATGATGTTCTTGACCATGAATGCCTGAACATAATGTCGCGTCATCGTGATCATGATTTGCTGTTTCAAGTTGAATCGTCATATGTTGGATGTTTAAATGCAATAAGTCATGTTCAATTTGCTTAAGTAGTTGTTCTCCTTCTTTGATAGTTAACGTATCAGCAACAACTGCATGACAACTTAAGGCATTTAAATCATTAGAAATAGTCCAAACATGATAATCATGCACACTTTGGATAACGCTATGATTTGTTAGCGACTGTATAATTGCATCTAAATCAACATCGCTAGGTGTTCCTTCCATTAAAATGTTGATTGAAGATTTAGCTATACCATATGCACTTTTTAAAATAATGACGGACACTAAAATACTAGCGATAGGGTCAGCGATAGTCCAACCTAATGTCCAAATCAAAATGGCTGCTACAATCGCACCGATGGAGCCAAATAAGTCACCAAGTACATGTAAAAAAGCGCCTCTCATATTAAGGTTATGTGACGTGTCACCGCTTTTAAACATTAAAATTGCAACTGCAACATTAACGATTAAACCAATTAAACTAATAATAAACATTTCTTTCGATTGTACTTCAGGTGGTGCGAAAAATCGTTTGATTGCTTCTATTACTATTAAAATACTAATGACAAACAACGTCACGCCATTAAAAAGTGCTGCTAATACTTCAAAACGTTTATAGCCATAAGTCTTAGATGTAGTTGCATGTTTTTCTGCATAGATAAATGCGATTAACGCTACAAAAAGTGATAAAGAGTCACTAAACATATGAAAACCATCGGACAGTAATGCAAGACTATTAGCTAAAAAACCACCAATGATTTCTACTAACATAAATAGTCCGATAATAAGAAACGAGATAAATAGAACTTTTTTATTATTTGTGTGTACATGACCATGAGAATGATCATGATGATGTTGTGTTGTCATATTATTTTTCACCTTCTATTGGATGACTCGCATGATGAATAGCTTGCTTTAATAGGGTAGAGACATGTTGATCATCTAAAGAATAAATCATACTTTGACCTTGTCGTTTAGATTTAACTAGGTTGACTGATTTTAATAATTTAAGTTGATGAGAAACATTAGATTGTGATAGGTCTAATGTGTGTGAAATATGCCCTACACTAGATTCACCAGTTGCTAACAATTCCATGATTCTAATACGATTTATATCACTTAAAGCTTTGAAAATATCAGTAACTCTTTCTAATGTTTGATGATGGAATGTTTCAAGTTTACTTTCAGTCATACGAACACCTCTTAATATATGAATACTTGTTCATATATTAATGTACAATGGTTTGAAATTAAGGTCAATAATATAATGGAAGTTTAATTGGATATTTAAGTGGTAAATGAGTTATTACAAGAAATAAAAAGGAGGACGTTGGAATGAGTATATTAGTAATTGGTGCTAACGGTGGCGTAGGTTCTAAATTAGTAGATCAATTAAAAGAAGATAATGTTGACTTTACTGCCGGTGTTAGAAAAGATAAGCAAGTGTCAGAATTAGAAAATAATGACATTAAAGCTCTAAATATTGATGTTGAAAATGATAGTATCGAAGACTTAACAAACAAATTCCAATCATTTGATAAAGTGATTTTCTCTGTTGGTTCAGGTGGAAGTACAGGTGCAGACAAAACTTTTTATGTAGATTTAGATGGTGCTGTTAAAACAATCAAAGCAAGTGAAAAAGCAGGTATCAAACATTATGTTATGGTCTCAACTTATGATTCAAGAAGAGAAGCGTTTGACGCAAGTGGGGATTTAAAACAATATACGATTGCAAAACATTATGCTGATGATTATTTAAGACATTCAGATTTAAATTATACAATTGTACATCCAGGTGGACTCAAAGATGATGCAGGAACTGGAAAAATTAAAGCGGATTTATATTTCGATAGTTATAGCACAATTCCACGTGAAGATGTTGCACGAGTTCTAAAATATGTTGTAACTTCAGATAAATTCAGTAATCAAGAATTCCAAATTTTATCTGGAGAATCAACAATTGAAGATGCTTTAAAAGCATATGAATAATTAATTATAAGTTCAAATTATAATATGACTTAGGGGATATATTACAATCGTCCCCTAAGTTTTTTTATTTATAATAAACATGGAATATTTTTATGATTAAAATGAGGGATTTTATAACTTATCATCATTGCAATATATTGTTATAATAACTAGAACCATTTATTTTATAATAGAATCGTTAATTAAAATATAAAGATAATATTGTTTTGTAAATATTTATCAAAATCAACATAACCATTGAATTATGAATTATGATACAATCACATGTAGTGAGTTGAAATGATTATATAACATTTCAAACTAAAGTAACATATACATATTATTAGAACTTATGTTAGGAGATTTTTATATCACTAACAATTGATTAACATATACAACTAGAGTAATGGAGGTGTAGTAATGCCGCTGTTTTTAAAACCTATTTTTCATGAAAAATTATGGGGTGGTAATAAATTAGAATCATTTGGGTACAATCTTCCTAGCAAACATATTGGAGAATGCTGGGGTATTTCAGCACATCCCAATGGTACCAATGAAATTACCAATGGTCTTTATGCAGGCCAAACATTAGATAAAGTATGGGCAGAGCATCGAGAATTATTCGGTGAATTTCCAAGTAAAGATTTTCCATTGCTCGCAAAGATAGTAGATGCTGAATCGCCTTTATCTATTCACGTACATCCAGATGATTCATATGCTTATGAACATGAAAATGGCCAATATGGTAAATCAGAGTGTTGGTACATTATTGATGCGGAAGAAGGCTCTGAAATTGTTTTAGGGACGACTGCAGAATCTAGAGAAGTTTTTCAACAACAACTAGAACAAGGAACATTTGAAAATGATTTAAAGAAAGTAACAGTTAAGCCTGGCGAATTTTATTTTGTACCAGCTGGAACACTTCATAGTATAGGATCAGGAATTATCGCATATGAAGTGATGCAATCATCTGATATATCCTATCGTATTTATGATTATAAAAGAGCCAAGCATACAGGCGAGTCTAGAGAGTTAAATATACAAAAAGCTTTAGATGTGATGGAATTTAATAGTGATTTACCTAATATTATTCCAGAAAAAGAAATTATAGAAAGTCACCAATGTACGCATATTGTATCTAATGATTTCTTTACTATAGTAAAATGGGAAATTTCTGGCACATTAAATTATATGAAACCACGTGAATTTTGCTTAGTTTCTGTAATTGAAGGCGAAGGTAAACTTATTACAGATGGTGAAGTATTTAATATACAAAAAGGAAGTCATTTTGTATTAACTTCAGAAGATCTCGATAATATATTTGAAGGAGATTTTTCTTTAATTATTAGTTATATATAAACTTATATATTTAATACAAAGGATGTTCATAATTATGAAACAATTTTTATATATTTCTTTATTATGTGGTGTCATTTCAGGTGCAGGTGTGTTTTTTAATATGCCACATTATCCATCATTTATAATACCGAGAATAGTTGCTATTGTGGGAGTTATTAGTGCTATTCTTACAATTCGAGACAAAGAAAGTAGTTTTATGCTATCAATAGGCGGCATAATGATTAATTTGTTACCATTATTAGGCTCATTCCTACCTACACATTAAATAGCATAATAATTTTTATTGATAGTATACACATGCGCAGACTGATGATAAGTGTCATTGGTCTGTTTTTTAATAAAATATGTGAAAATAGTTGTAGTAGCGTCGTTTTGTTAGATATAATAAGGTAATTACAAAAACTTATTTTACATATAATAAGGTGAGGAGATTCGTGATGACAGAAGAAATTAATTACTTTTGGTTAAATTGTGGTTATAATAGGTGGAATCATAATGAACCTTTAGTAGGTCAAACGACATTATTTGAATCAGGTGCGCAATTTAATCCAACTCAAGGATATAGAGCATTTAAAAAAGCTAAAGCTGGAGACCAAGTCATTTTTTATCAAGTTCAAACTGATACAGGGCTACTTGGTTTTGGTGAAATCATTAGTGTCCAAGCTGGCGCCCAAAATAAAATTAGAGTTGAATTTCGTTTTAATGAAGTACTAAAACCTTTAACAACTGATTATTTAAAACGAAGCGAAGCGTTAGATTTTCGTATGAGTAATATGAAAGAAACGTTATTTAATCAAATTAGAAAAGAAGAATTTGATTTAATCATTCAACTTGGAAAAGGCGAAACAAAAATACCGCGTTATTTCTTTATGTCTGAAACTGAAGATTTTGAACCTGGTAAAAATTATACTATTTTTACTCACACATATAATGGCATTAAAAGAAATGGATATCATTTTTACACACAATTAGAAGTTGGAGATAATGTAATTATTTACAATAAATACCAAAACCAATCTGTTATAGGTATTGGTGAGGTTTCTAGACACATACATGAAAAGCCACCAATTCCTGGTAGAACTAATAGTACGGCAATTGAAATCATGTTTGGTAAACATATTACGCCAATTTCATTGAGTTATTTAAATAAACACCCTAAACTTAAAAACTTATATTTTCTTCAAGAAAATGCAAAACAAGCTATTGCAAGTATGTCACAAGTACAATATGACGCTATTTTAGAAATGAGCGATAATAATGGTATTAAAAATCCATTTGAAACTGTAGAAAAATCTCATTTATTAGAAGAAAACCAACAAGAAAATACACTTAAACCATTTATTTTATTAGTAGTTGATAAAAAAGAAGAGGGCTTAAAAGCCGCTAATGATTTATTACAAAAAACAAATGCTAATCCTATCATTACAACAGGCCATCCGGATTTTAGTGAAGATATGCTATACGGTAAGTATTTACCTAATGAAAGTGGCGCTCTATACTATCGTGAAGGTTTTATAACTCAAAATATGCCTAAAAAAGATAAAAGTTACCTTGTTATTGATAACTTTAATAGAATCGATCCAGATATATTCCAAACATATATTAACGTACTAGAAGGTTATGAAGTAACATTGCCTAGATATAATAAAGAAGGTAATATGATTAAATGGTCTAAAGACAAAGACTCATTTTATCATTTTAACCCGAATTGGCATATTATAGGTGTCACATACGACACTTTAGAAGAAATACAAGAGAAGTATACACAACAATTCTTAAAATATACTAGAATTGTGAAGGTTAACCAAGATTAATAATAAGTTGATTTTATGGAGTCGTTCAACTATTGCCATTCAAGTTATGTAACGGTAATTAGTAGATTTTCATAAAATCAACTTATTTTTTGTATATGAAAGGCTTAATTTGGTTTATAAATTTTCAAATAGGAAAAATGAGTAATGAGAAAGTAAGGAGTGGTGTTTAATATGGCAATTATTTATTATGATGGCAATTGTGTATATTGTTATAACTATGCAATATGGCTAATCCAAAATGGATTATCACATAAATACGAATTTGCTACTTTAGAAGGTGACTATGGTCAAAAATTATTTGATAAACATCCAGAAGCAAAAAATAGAAATAGTGTGATAGTTCTAGATGGTGATCATTTGGAATATCAATCAACAGCAATAGCATCATTAATTACATCTTTACCAAATCAGTATAAATTGTTAGGCGTACTATTGCGTATTATTCCTAAACCAATTAGGAATTTCGGTTATCAATTATTTGCAAATAATAGAGATAAAATGTGGAAGACACATTGGCATAAACCAAATGATTATGAGGCATCATTCTTTTTAGATAATAATCAAAAGATTAAATTAGTTCATTCTCAATTATAAACGACTAATTGAGAATGAAAATATTAGTTAAATTAAAAACAAATGTATTTTCAGTTTTTAAATATGTTTTATTGGGGTAATATAAATGTGAAAGGTTTATGAACTAGATTAGAATTATTATAAATTAAAGTGTCATATTCCTTTACAGATTATAATAATTCTAATATAATATATGTACAATCAATAAAACGATAACTCAAAGGAGCGTATATTAATATGGCAAATAATCAAGAAGTAGTAAAAGAATTAAATCAACAAGTTGCAAACTGGACTGTAGCGTATACTAAACTTCACAATTTCCATTGGTATGTAAAAGGACCTAACTTCTTCTCATTACATGTTAAATTTGAAGAACTATATAATGAAGCAGCACAATATGTTGACGATTTAGCAGAACGTATTTTAGCAGTAGGCGGTAACCCTGTTGGTACTATGAAAGAAAGTTTAGATATGTCAATTATTGATGAAGCAGGAAAAGGTTATGCTGCTGAACAAATGGTAGAAGAATTATCTAAAGACTTTACAAACATTTCTAATCAATTAGAAAAAGCTATCAAAGTTGCTGGCGAAGCTGGTGACGATGTTTCTGAAGATATGTTTATCGGTATGCAAACATCAGTAGATAAACATAATTGGATGTTACAATCTTACCTTGGTAAATAATGACGATTAAGAAAAGCATGGTTTGACGATGAACCATGCTTTTTAATATTAAACTAATAATAGTAATATTCTTGAGGTTATAAAAAGAGATTAAGTGTTATCTATGGAAGACATCACTTAATCTCTATTTTTTATGTTTTAATTATTCGGCAATTTCAAGTGCTATTTCCATCATTTGAGTAAATGAAGTTTGACGTTCTTCAGCTGTTGTAGCTTCATCTCTTAAAATGTGGTCACTAACAGTAAATACGCCTAATGCTTTTTTGCCAGCATGAATAGCATTTAAATATAAACCTGCTGATTCCATTTCAATACCTAAAATGCCCATTTTCTTCCATGCATCATTAAATTTATCATCTGCATTATAGAATGTGTCTGATGATAATACGTTACCAACATGTGATACAGCACCAATTTTGTCAGCTGCTTGTTTGGCTTTAGTAACTAAATCAAAGTCAGCAATCGGCGCAAAATGACCTGGAATGTGATACTGATCTACATAATTTGAGTTAGTTGAAGCGGCTTGTGCAATGATGACATCATATAAATTAACGTTTTCTTGCAAGGCACCACATGAACCTACACGAATGATTGTTTCAACATCAAAGAAATTGAATAATTCATAAGAATAAATTCCAATGCTAGGAATACCCATACCAGAACCCATTACTGAAATTTCTTTTCCTTTATAAGTTCCTGTGTATCCAAACATATTACGTACTTCATTAAATTGTTCAACATTTTCTAAAAAGTTATCTGCAATATATTTTGCACGAAGAGGATCTCCGGGCATTAATACAGTTTTAGCGATTTTTACTCCATTTGGTTGAATATGAGGTGTACCATTTGTCATTTGTCATCTTCTCCTTAATTACTTAATCATATTTAAGATAACATTTGTTTAATTTTTTTGCTAATTTTTGTACTATATATATGAAGGGTATGTTTATTGAATACATTCGCTTAACATAGAAAAATATAGAGTTTGTATTCAATGTAAATAAGTGAGGAGGACCTTTTAATGAATTATGCAAAATTTATAGATCACACACAATTAAAGCCTGAATCAACACGTGAACAAATTGATAAAATTATTAATGAAGCAAAAGAATATGGCTTCAAATCGATTTGTGTAAATCCAACACATGTTAAGTATTCAGCTGAACAATTAAAAGGAACTGACGTACTCGTTTGTACGGTAATTGGCTTTCCACTTGGTGCATCAACTAAAGAAGTAAAAGCGTTTGAAACTAAAAATGCCATTGAAAATGGTGCTTCTGAAATAGACATGGTTATTAATATTGGTGCATTAAAAGATGGTCGATTAGATGAAGTAAAGGATGATATTGAAAGTGTTGTAAAAGCATCAAATGGTAAAACAGTAAAAGTCATAATTGAAACTGTATTATTAACTGATGAAGAAAAAGTAACAGCTTGCAAAATTGCAAAAGAAGCTGGTGCAGACTTTGTAAAAACATCTACTGGTTTTGCTGGTGGAGGCGCTACAGCTTCTGATGTTAAATTAATGAAAGATACTGTAGGAGAAGCATTAGAAGTAAAAGCATCTGGTGGTGTTCGAAATTTAGAAGATTTTAATAATATGCTAGAAGCTGGTGCTACACGTATTGGAGCTAGTGCTGGTGTACAAATTATCCAAGGCTTAGAGTCTGATTCAAACTATTAAATCATTTCAGCAAAGTAAATCATATTAAATCAAGAAACAACCATCTAAAAGGAGGCTTTGTTTATGAGAATGATAGATATAATTGAAAAGAAACGTGACGGGTATGCATTAACAAAAGAAGAAATAGACTTTTTCATTAAAGGTTATACGAATGGCGATATTCCTGATTATCAAGCATCTAGTTTGGCAATGGCTATTTTCTTCCAAGATATGACTGAAGAAGAACGTGCAAATTTAACTATGTCAATGGTAAATTCAGGCGATGTCATTGATTTATCAAATATTGATGGAATTAAAGTAGATAAGCATTCAACAGGTGGTGTTGGTGATACTACTACACTAGTATTAGCTCCTTTAGTGGCTTCAGTAGGTGTACCAGTCGCGAAAATGAGTGGACGAGGATTAGGACATACTGGTGGTACAATTGATAAACTTGAATCAGCAAAAGGTTTCCATGTTGAATTATCAGAAGATGAATTTGTTAAACTTGTTAATGAAAACCAAGTAGCCGTTATGGGACAATCGGGTAATTTGACTCCTGCAGATAAAAAATTATATGCATTAAGAGATGTCACAGGAACAGTCAACTCTATTCCTTTAATAGCATCTTCTATAATGAGTAAGAAAATTGCGGCTGGTGCCGATGCAATAGTTTTAGATGTTAAAACTGGTAGCGGCGCATTCATGAAAACGATTGAAGATGCAGAAGCTTTAGCCCATGCTATGGTACGAATTGGAAATAATGTAGGTAGAAATACGATGGCAATTATTTCAGACATGAGCCAGCCACTGGGTAATGCTATTGGTAATGGTTTAGAATTAAAAGAGGCTATTGAAACATTAAAAGGTCAAGGTCCAGATGACTTAACGGAATTAGTACTTACTCTAGGATCACAAATGGTAGTACTTGCTAAACAAGCATCAACACTTGATGAAGCACGTGAATATCTAACACAATCTATTGAATCCGGTAAAGCATTGGAAAAATTTAAATCATTTATTAGTAATCAGGGTGGCGATGCTTCTATTGTCGATCATCCAGAAAATCTTGCTAATGCAAAATTTAAAATTGATTACGCTGCAAAACAAGATGGCTATATAACAGAAATGATTGCAAATGAGATAGGTGTTGCATCAATGATGTTAGGTGCCGGTAGACAGACTAAAGAAGATGTGATTGATTTAAGTGTTGGCATAGTATTAAATAAAAAAGTTGGCGACAAAGTCAAAGCCGGTGAATCTATATTGACGATTCATAGTAATAAAGAAAATATTGATGATATATTTGATAAATTGAATGAAAGTATTAGAATTGATAGTGAAAGTCATACACCAACATTAATTCACAAAATAATTACGGAGTAGGAGATGTAAATAATGACTACACCATTTAAAAGGGTTCATCTTATTGTAATGGACTCGGTAGGTATAGGAGAAGGACCTGACGCTGCAGCATTTAATGATGAAGGCTCACACACTTTAAAACATACACTTGAAGGATTTAATCAGTCATTACCTAACTTAGAAAAATTAGGTCTTGGCAATATTGATTCTTTACCAGTTGTCTCTAAAGTTGACCAACCACAAGCTTTTTACACAAAGTTAAGTGAAGCATCAGTTGGAAAAGATACAATGACTGGTCATTGGGAAATTATGGGATTAAATATTATGCAACCATTTAAAGTATATCCTAATGGATTTCCAGATGAATTAGTTGAAGAAATAGAAAGAATGACTGGTCGTAAGGTTGTTGCCAATAGACCCGCTTCAGGTACACAAATCATTGATGAGTGGGGAGAACACCAAATGAAAACTGGCGATTTAATCGTCTATACTAGTGCAGACCCAGTACTTCAAATTGCTGCACATGAAGATATTATCCCACTTGAAGAACTATACGATATTTGTGAAAAGGTTAGAGAATTAACAAAAGATCCTAAATATTTAATCGGTAGAATTATAGCACGTCCATATGTTGGTGAACCAGGTAACTTTACACGTACCTCTAATCGACATGACTATGCATTAAAACCATTTGGTAAAACTGTTATGAATTCATTGAAAGAAAACAATTACGATGTTATCGCTATCGGTAAAATTAATGATATTTATGATGGTGAAGGCGTTACAGAAGCTATTCGTACTAAAAGTAATATGGACGGTATGGATCAATTAATAAATGTAGTTAAAAAAGATTTCAATGGTATAAGCTTTTTAAATTTAGTTGACTTTGATGCGCTTTATGGACATCGACGCGATAAACCAGGTTATGCTCAAGCGATTAAAGACTTCGACGAAAGATTACCTGAACTCATCGAAAATTTAAATGAAGATGATTTAGTTATTATAACAGCAGATCATGGTAATGACCCAACAGCAGACGGCACAGACCATACGAGAGAATATATACCAGTATTAATGTTTAGTCCAAAAATTAAGGACTATCATGAATTACCAGGTGATACAACATTTAGCTCAATTGGGGCTACAATTGCAGATAATTTCAACGTAGAATTACCCGAATATGGAAAAAGTTATTTAAAAGAAATGGGAGTGGAACACGAATGAAATTATTAAGATGGACTTTAGGTTTAGTATTTGGATCAGCAGGTGTACTACATTTTACACATGAAAGAAATTTTAGAACGATTGTTCCTGATTATTTACCATTACAAAAGACAGCGGTTCTTGTCACTGGTGTATTTGAAATATTCTTTGGTGTAGCTTTATTAATTAAACGCCCAGCAAGTTGGTTGAAAAAAGGTATTAATTTATTCCTATTAGCAGTTTTACCAGCTAATGTTTATATGGCTAGAAAGAAATTACCACTAGGAGATAAACAAGTACCAGCATGGGCTTTATGGTTAAGACTACCTCTACAATTCGTTATTATGGGGTTAGTTAAAAAATTATAATAATAGCAATATGTAAAAAAAGACGTTATCCATTTTAGGATAACGTCTTTTCTTTATGATTAAGTTTATTATTTACCTTCTCCAAATACATCATGCCATTGGTCACGTTTATCTAAGAATGCTTGTGCAATTTCTTTTGCACCTTCAAGTGAATGGCTTGCAGCCCAACCACATTGAACTTCATTACATGCAGGAACTTCAGTTGCATTTAAAACATCGTTTAATGTTTTTTCAACTATGTTTAATACATCATCATAATCATCGTGATTAATGAATGATACATAGAAACCAGTTTGACAACCCATTGGACTTAAATCAACAACTTTATCTGTATGATTTCTAATATTTTCAGCCATTAAATGTTCTAAAGAATGTAATCCAGGCATTTCCATATGATCTTTATTTGGTTGTTTGAAGCGAATATCATATTTATTAATTTTATCGCCATTTAAGCCTTCCATAGTACCTGCTAATCTAATAAATGGTGCTACCACTTTAGTGTGATCTAAATTGAAACTTTCTACGTTCATTTTTGCCATTATATTACCCTCCTTGAATATACGTACAAACTCATTTAATGAATAACTAAATTGTAACAATACTATTTTGTTTTTACAATTTTAAGATAAGAATGATTAATGGTTAAATTACAAGTTTGAATTGTAAGAAAATTGTGTAAACATTAATAAATGTAATGACATTTAAAAGTAAATCCGATAAAATGAGTAATAATTAATTGAACGATAAAGTTTATGGGTATCTTTAGAAAGATAGTGGATTAGTAGAATGGGAGTTTGGTAATATGAGCGAAAAGCAAAATATATTAGATTATATTGAAAATAATAAATACGAATATGTAGAAATGAGTCATCGCATACATGAAAGACCAGAACTAGGAAATGAAGAAATTTTTGCATCTAGAACATTGATTGATACATTAAAAGCAAATGGTTTTGAAATCGAAACTGATATTGCAGGACATGCTACAGGTTTTATAGCAACATATGAATCTGATAAAGAAGGACCAGTGATTGGTTTCTTAGCAGAATATGATGCATTACCCGGTTTAGGACATGCTTGCGGTCACAATATTATAGGAACTGCAAGTACATTAGGTGGTATTGCTTTAAAACAAGTTATTGATCATATAGGTGGTTCTGTAGTTGTTTTAGGTTGCCCAGCAGAAGAAGGTGGAGAGAATGGTAGTGCCAAAGCCTCTTACGTTAAAGCAGGCATAATAGATGATATTGATATTGCTTTAATGGTACATCCTGGCAACGAAACTTATAGAACGATTAATACACTTGCAGTAGATGTATTAGATGTGAAATTTTACGGAAAAAGCGCGCATGCATCTGAAAATGCAGATGAAGCACTTAATGCATTAGATGCAATGATTTCTTATTTCAATGGTGTAGCGCAACTTAGACAACATATTAAAAAAAGTCAGCGTGTTCATGGTGTGATTTTAGATGGCGGTAAAGCTGCCAATATCATCCCTGACTTTACACATGCACGATTTTATACAAGAGCCACTTCAAGAAAAGAGCTAGACGTATTAACTGAAAAGGTTAAACAAATTGCACGTGGAGCTGCTATTCAAACGGGTTGCGACTATGAATTTGGTCCTATTCAAAATGGAGTGAATGAACTTATTAAATCTCCTAAATTAGATGATTTATTTGAGAAATACGCAACTGAAATGGGAGAAGCGGTCATTGATGATGATTTTGGTTATGGTTCTACAGATACTGGTAATGTCAGCCATGTAGTTCCAACAATACATCCCCATATTAAAATTGGTTCTAGAAATCTTGTAGGTCATACGCATCGTTTTAGAGAAGCGGCAGCAAGTTTACAAGGGGATCAAGCATTAATTAAAGGGGCAAAAATTATGGCATTAATGGGTTTAGAATTAATAAATGATACGTCGTTATTCAATGAAATTGTTGAAGAACATCATCATATGAAGGGACATGTGAAATAATGAGTGAAAATGTATATAGTCCAAAATTAACTTTAAGTGATTTATACCAGGATAATGTAGTATATACTTCTAGACCTTCATACATTTCTAACCCATGGCTTAAACCAGATGAACATCAGTCTAATTTTTTAACAGGGCGAGAATTACTTATTGCGAATCAGTTTCCCGTTATAGTGCATGAAGCAAGTGTAACTGATAAGCTAGAGAAATTATTTGAAGAGGTAGGAAAACGTATTCCACCAAGTATTTATAAGTTTAGTGATCAACAAACATATGAATCATTAATTAAAAAATTAGCACATGAAGAAAGAAAAAAGATATATTTTCAATATATACATGACGAAGATGTACTTGAAAAATCATACTACGCTTTAAACAAAGATGTATTTGTAGCTTTGAATAATAAAGCAAGAATACCAGAATGGACGAATGGTAAATATCTTCCTCAAAGAGAAATTATACCTATAGAGCAATTCGATGAAGCTATAGAACATTGGAATTATCCATTTGTTATTAAACCGGGAGACGATTTACCAACTGCTGGTGGATACGGAGTGATGATTTGTTATAATAATCAAGATTTAGCTAAGGCTAAAAAACGTATTAAAGATGCAACTGAAGCTACAGAACAATTAATCATTGAACAAAAAATTGAAGCTGTTCAAAATTACTGTGTTCAATTTGCTTATTCAGAAGATATAGGGATTCAATATTTAGGAACAGCTAGACAATTAACCAATGAATATGGCTTTTATAATGGTAATGAAAACGTTGAAGATGTACCACAACACGTCATTGATGCTGGTAGAGAGATTATGTCAATAGGAGTAAGTTTAGGCTTCTTCGGTGTGGCAGGGTTTGACTTGTTATTAGATGAACATAATGATGTTTACGCAATAGATTTAAACTTTAGACAAAATGGTTCTACTAGTATGTTATTACTAGCTGATGAATTAACTAATGGATACCATAAATTTTATAGTTACTTTTCTGATGGTAATAATGACCATTTCTTTAACACTATTCTTAGATACGTGAAAAAAGGAGTATTATATCCATTATCTTATTACGACGGTGACTGGTACGGCGTCAATAAAGTCAATTCAAGATTTGGATGTATATGGCATGGTAAAGATAAAGCATATATTCAACAAATGGAAGAAGCATTTTTAAATGATTTAAAAGTTAAATAAAATAGCGACCCTTGAATTTTAAGTACAATAGCTTAATTTTCAAGGGTATTTTATAAAAAAGAAACACTAATAATATCATTAATTAGTATAAATGATTAATCCAATCAATGAATAAGTACGGTATAGCATCATCGCTCTGTTGACTAACGAAAATGAGTCATTTAATATTTTTATTAAGTGATAAAATATAATATATGAATCGAGGGTGTAAAATGTCTTACAAAGAAGAACCATTTTTCAAAGAAATGTTAATTAATGAACATTTATATTTTGCTTCTAAAAATAAAAAAATAGTACGTTTAACGAAAAATGAACAATTATATGTAACTGTTTGGACTGATGATGAAACGGCGAAACAATATTTAAATGATAATGACATTAGTTATGATAAGATAGTGAAAATAGATTTAGACCGTTTTGTCGCATATGATTTAGATGAATTATTTGATGAAACAGATAAAGTACTCATAGATATAACTAATGAACAGAGTGGAAAACTAGTCAATATTTATGAAATTTCGAGAGAGTTAATGTCTGAACTTGATAAAATTAGAATTAAAGAATTTGTTAAAGATGTTGCTAAATATGACCATGTTTATGGTCTGACAAATAAAAGTGAAAAGAATTTTATCTTAATTGAAGATGATAGAGAAAATAAACCTCAAATTATGCCTGTATGGAGCTTGAAGAAAAGAGCGCAAAAAGTAAAAGAAGAAGATTTTGAAGAATGCGATTTAATTGAGATTGAGACAAGTGTATTTGACGACTGGCTTGATAAATTACGCGATGATGACAAAGCGGTAGGCATAGATTTAAAACCTGGTGTGATTGGTACAGTGGTATCCGCACAAAAATTATCAAATGAAATGACAACCTAATTGAATAGTATATTTGCTAAGATAAAAAGGAGTGAATTGAAATAAATAAGTTTCAATTCACTCCTTTTATGAGTTAATGATCTAATGTTAAATGTAAAGCACCTATAGCTCCAGAGAACGCACCATGCTCAATATAATAAGGTTTAAATCCTCTCAATACAGTATAATCTTCTATGACTTTACGTAATAATGGGTTGTTATTAAATGAAGATCCTATGTAAACTACATTTTCTGTTTGATGTTCTCGAGCAACAGTAATTGCCATTGTGGTAATCACTTCGCCAACAACACCAACTACAGAAGCGAGTTTATTTTCAATTGAAAAATCTTCATTCACATGATGTAAGACATTTCCAAAATTAGCTGCAGTTAAGTCGCCAGGAATAGGGGGTTCACAATCTTTATAGATATGTTTTACTTTCAAGTCTATTGAATCCCTGTCACCATTTTGAGCTAAATCTGTTAATTGTTTATAATCTGTTACTTGGCTTAATAAATAACCTAAACCTTGTATCATTCCGCCACCAGTACCGATACCGCCTACGCGTTGTTGTTGCTCACCGTCATAATAATGAAGAGACGTACCTGTTCCAACATTAGCAAAAATATATTGATTGATGTCATGTCCTTGTTCATTTAGTAGAATTCCAAGCCCTTTTGAAGCAGCATCAAACTCAACATATATTTGTGTTGGTTTGGAGATGTGTTCTGCAATAATACTTGCTTGACCTCCAGTTAAGCTTAAACTTTCAAAATCGATTTCATTTAACCATTTTATTACTTTATCAATATTGACAGTTAATTCAGTGTGATATTCACGTTGGTGTTCAGATTCTTGAACGATTTTGATTAACGTTCCACCAGCATCGATTCCTATTTTCATATTACTCCCACCTCAAATCAAAAATGCATCACCCATAATAGTATAATAAATTAAACGAAATACAAGAGTTTATTTCATATTCAACTTAAAATACAAATTTATCAAACGTATTGCATTATTTATTAAGTTGAAGTTAGACCTATTAAATGAACTGTTCAATTAAGACAGTTATATTTAAAATGATAATTTAAGTGTAAGTAATTTCGATTAATATGAGAAATAGTATTACAATAGGGTAAAGTAATATATAATAAGTGAGTATTAAATGAATAGGGGATTGACTTATGACTACAAAAAAGCAATTTGAAGATATTACAATTCAAGTTTTTGAAGAGCGATACCGTGAAGATATATTAAATTTTGAATTGAGTGAAAGACAACAAATATATTCTTCCTTGCCTAAATCAGTATTAGAAGAGGCACTTAATGATGAAGACCGAGTTGCTAATATAGCTAAAAATAGCGAAGGGGAAGTTGTCGGTTTCTTTGTTTTACATCAATATTATCAACATGAAGGCTATGATACGCCAGAAAATGTCGTCTATGTACGATCATTATCAGTAAATGAGCGATATCAAGGGCATGGATACGGTACTAAAATGATGATGTATCTACCTCAGTATGTCCAAACACTATTCCCAGATTTTAACCACTTATATTTAGTGGTCGATGCTGAAAATCAATCTGCTTGGAATGTATATGAACGTGCAGGTTTTATGCATGCAGCTACTAAAGAGGAAGGGCCAATTGGAAAAGAACGATTATATTATTTGGACTTGGATTCTAAACATGTATCCTCTTTGAAACTAGAAGAAAATGAGTCTTCAGAAGAGGCGAATATTCATTTAATCAATTTACTTAAAGATGATGAAAAAGTTGGTTTCATAGGTATTGAACAAGTTGAAGACCGTATGCGTATTTCAGGCATTGAAGTAAATAAAACACATCGGAATGAAGGTATTGCTGAAAGCGCGTTAAGACAATTACCAACCTATATACGTAAACATTTTGATAATATTAAAGTATTATCCATTACACTATATGGAGAAAATAACGAATTAAGTCCATTATGTATTAATAGTAATTTTGTAGAAGTAGAACAAGCAGAAGATTATATTTTATTTGAAAAGTATATAAATTATTAACAGAGATTGCGTAAACACCGATTGTCATTTATAATTTATTTTTGTTACTATTAATTAATGAAATTTGACCAACTTATTTAAGATAAAAATCCTTTGAAAGGAAGTATTTTATAATGAAAATTAAAGATTATACAAAAGAAATGGTAGATGAGAAATCATTTATTGATATGGCTTATACGCTTTTAAATGAAAAAGGCGACACAATGAATTTATACGATATTATCGATAAATTTAGAGAATTAGGTAATTATGAATACGATGAAATCGAGAATCGTGTAGTACAATTCTATACTGATTTAAATACAGATGGTCGATTTTTAAATGTTGGTGAAAACCAATGGGGTATTCGTGATTGGTACTCAGTAGATGATATTGAAGAAAAAATCGCGCCAACGATTCAAAAATTTGATATTCTTGATGATGATGACGAAGAAGATAAAAACCTTAAATTATTAGGTGAAGATGAAGCGGATGACGATGATGATATTCCAGCAGTCACAGATGATCAAGAAACATTAAATGATCCTGAAGATGAACAAGTTGAAGATGATATTAATGAAAATGATATTGTCATTGACGAAGAAGATGAAGACGAAGATGACTTCGACGATGAGGAAGATGACGAAGAATATCAAAGTTAAATTTCTAATTGACTTTTATCCTAAAAATGATAGAATTTTATTTGGGCTCCTTTAAATAGGACACGTGTATAAATGTAATACGCTCCCCTTACTGATATGTGAGAGGGAGCTTTTTTTATTTTTAATTAAACAAGATTCCAATGAGGTAATTAATATTGTAGAATAAGTATTATTTAAAACGAATGATTAAATAGACTATGATATAAAACGAATCAAAGTAAATCGCACGTATACATCGTTCCTCATAAACTAAATACATACTTAATTTAAATGCTTTATTAAAAATTCAGGAGGTCAAATTATGACAAAGTTTATATTTGTAACAGGTGGCGTAGTTTCGTCTTTAGGTAAAGGAATTACTGCTGCATCATTAGGTAGATTATTAAAAGATAGAGGTCTTGAAGTTACGATTCAAAAATTTGATCCATACTTAAACGTTGATCCAGGTACTATGAGTCCATATCAACATGGTGAAGTATTCGTTACAGATGACGGTGCTGAAACAGATTTAGACTTAGGTCACTATGAACGTTTTATTGATATTAATTTAAATAAATATTCAAACGTAACTGCTGGTAAAGTATATTCTCACGTGCTGAAAAAAGAACGTCGCGGTGATTATTTAGGTGGAACAGTGCAAGTTATTCCACACATTACAAATGAAATTAAAGAACGTTTATTATTAGCTGGAGAAAGTACAAATGCAGATGTAGTTATCACTGAAATTGGTGGTACAACAGGTGATATTGAGTCTCTTCCATTTTTAGAAGCAATTCGTCAAATTAGAAGCGACTTAGGTAGAGAAAATGTAATGTATGTACATTGTACATTATTACCATATATTAAAGCTGCCGGTGAAATGAAAACAAAACCAACACAACATAGTGTTAAAGAATTGCGTGGTTTAGGTATTCAACCAGACTTAATTGTAGTTCGTTCAGAATATGAAATGACTCAAGATTTAAAAGATAAAATTGCATTATTCTGTGATATTAATAAAGAAAGCGTTATTGAGTGTCGTGATGCAGACTCACTTTATGAAATCCCGTTACAATTGAGTAAACAAGATATGGATGACATTGTCATCAAACGTTTACAATTAAATGCTAAATATGAAACTCAATTAGATGAATGGCAGCATTTACTTGATACTGTAAATAGCTTAGATGGTAAAATTACTATCGGTTTAGTAGGTAAATACGTAAGCTTGCAAGATGCTTATTTATCAGTCGTTGAATCACTTAAACATGCAGGCTATCCTTTCAAAAAAGATGTCGTTGTTAAATGGATTGATTCAAGTCTTGTAACAGATGATAATGTTGAGAGTTATTTATCAGATGTAGACGGTATCTTAGTACCAGGTGGATTTGGTTTCCGTGCAAGTGAAGGTAAAATTTCAGCTATTAAATATGCACGTGAAAACAATGTTCCTTATTTTGGTATTTGTTTAGGTATGCAGTTAGCTACAGTAGAATTTGCACGTAATGTATTAGGTTTAGAAGGTGCACATTCAGCAGAGTTAGATCCAAGTACACCACATCCAATCATCGATTTATTACCAGAACAAAAAGATATTGAAGATTTAGGTGGCACATTAAGATTAGGTTTATATCCATGTGCAATTAAAGATGGTACGTTAGCACATTCTATTTACAATGAAAATAATATTGAAGAAAGACATCGTCATAGATACGAATTTAACAATAATTATAGAGAACAATTAGAAGCTAATGGCATGGTATTCTCAGGTACTAGTCCAGATGGTAGATTAATAGAAATGGTAGAAATTCCTGAAAAAGATTTCTTTATTGCTTGTCAATTCCATCCAGAATTCTTATCAAGACCTAACAGACCTCAACCAATATTTAAAGCTTTTGTTGAAGCATCATTAAAACATCAACAAAAATAATACGAAAAACACGCCAGGACATAAATCTCAAAATAAAAGCACTAAGATGATTTATTTTAATCATCTTAGTGCTTTCTTTATACCCAATACTTCGTATTGTATGGCTTCGCATTCTGAGGGTACAGTTTCAGCCAGAAATACTACACAGATAAATCTGTGAGAATTTGTAAGGTCTTCAACTAGTACTGTTCCCTCAGGAGTCTTGCCATAAATACTACGTATTTATAAGTAACTTTACATTTAAAATACTAAAAAAGTAATTTCTATATTATTTCAATAGAAATTACCTTTTTTCACTTGTCGAAGAATTTTATGTTCAGCGTTTTTTTGATAAATATTTTATAATTCTAAATCACGTGTCATTTCGATCATTTGTGTATAAATGTCGTAATAAATGTAGTTAAACGCGATAGGGTGAGGTTGAACAATTTTATCGTAGTCTTCAGTGTAAACGATAGGTCTTGGGGTAGATAAATTGATGAAATGCATTAAATGCTCTGGAAAGTCATCACTTTTTGGGCGATTACATATAAGGACAAAATCAACATCTAAATCAATTAATTGTTGAACATCTTTTTCAACGTCATCGTTGTATGTAGGAGAAAATAAAAATACTCTATCAGTCGTATCTAAATCATTCATATGTTTTAAATCTGCTAATGCACGACTGGATTTTAATTTTTCATTACTATTCAATATAAAGTCTTCGTAAAATTTTAAATCTTCATATCCTTTAATATATACATGACCTTCGCCACCAATAGCTTGGACTAAGCATTGAGCTCCCATTTGTATATCTAAAGACTGTTTTTCGATCCTATCGAAGATGCCAATTAATTGTGTATTGAGTATTTTTGACATAATTAACCTCCATTCTATTCATTAAAATATTTTAAATAAACGTCTCATTGAATGCAATGATTAAAAATAATTTTAATTGTATACGTTTGCAAAATGAGATGTAGTAAGGATTGTGAAAATTGTAAATTTTAAATCATCTATTCGAATGCAATTAAGGATTAAGTTTGTTATAATGAGTTTGAAAAATACGTGCATAAGCACTCAAGGAGGAACTATAATGCCTTTAGTTTCAATGAAAGAAATGTTAATCGATGCAAAAGAAAATGGTTATGCAGTTGGTCAATACAACTTAAATAACCTAGAATTCACTCAAGCAATTTTAGAAGCTTCACAAGAAGAAAATGCACCAGTTATTTTAGGTGTATCTGAAGGTGCTGCTCGTTACATGAGCGGATTCTACACTGTAGTTAAAATGGTAGAAGGATTAATGCATGACTTAAACATCACAGTACCAGTTGCAATCCATTTAGACCACGGTTCAAGCTTTGAAAAATGTAAAGAAGCTATCGACGCTGGATTCACTTCAGTTATGATTGACGCTTCACATAGTGCATTCGAAGAAAATATCGAAATCACTTCTAAAGTGGTTGAATATGCTCACGAAAGAGGCGTATCAGTAGAAGCTGAATTAGGTACTGTTGGAGGACAAGAAGACGATGTAGTAGCTGACGGTGTTATCTACGCAGACCCTAAAGAATGTCAAGAACTAGTTGAAAAAACTGGAATTGATACTTTAGCACCTGCTTTAGGTTCAGTTCACGGTCCATATAAAGGCGAACCTAAATTAGGATTCAAAGAAATGGAAGAAATTGGTGCATCAACTGGATTACCATTAGTATTACATGGTGGTACTGGTATCCCAACTAAAGACATTCAAAAAGCAATTCCTTACGGTACAGCTAAAATTAACGTAAACACTGAAAACCAAATTGCTTCAGCAAAAGCTGTTCGCGATGTATTAAACAATGATTCTGAAGTTTACGATCCACGTAAATATTTAGGACCTGCTCGTGAAGCTATTAAAGCAACAGTTAAAGGTAAAATTAAAGAATTCGGTACTTCAAACCGTGCTAAATAATTAATATCAATGAACAAGCCATTAAACTTAGGTTTAATGGCTTGTTTTTTATGCTATAATTATTACGTATTTTATAAGGCAAACGTCATTTTTAAATAAAAACAAATAAATCGCATGAGGTAAAAGTAAATAACATTTTAATCATATTTATTGGTGTATATTGAATAAAATGGCTATGATGTTTTAATATTTATGAACTATTTTACAAATAAAGTAAAACTATTTTATAATGCAAATAATGTGAAATTTTAATAAACGATAGAAACAAAGGAGATAAAAATATGGCTCAAGAAGTAATCAAAATTAGAGGTGGAAAGAAGCTTAATGGTGAAGTAGAGATAAGTGGTGCGAAAAATAGTGCAGTAGCAATTATTCCGGCTACTTTATTAGCTCAAGGGCAAGTAAATTTAGATGGATTACCACAAATCTCTGATGTAGAAACACTTGTAAGCTTGCTAGAAGATTTAAATATTAAAACTAAATTAAATGGTAAAAAATTAGATATTGATACCACTGAAATAGAAAACGCGCCACTTCCAAATAACAAAGTTGAATCTTTAAGAGCTTCATATTATATGATGGGTGCGATGCTCGGTCGTTTTAAAAAATGCGTTATTGGTCTTCCGGGTGGATGTCCTTTAGGTCCCCGTCCAATTGATCAGCATATAAAAGGATTTAAAGCTTTAGGTGCTGAAATAGATGAATCAAGTAATACATCAATGAAAATTGAAGCTAAACAATTAAAAGGTGCAAATATCTTTTTAGATATGGTAAGTGTTGGTGCCACTATTAATATTATGCTAGCTGCAGTACATGCAGAGGGGCAAACGGTTATAGAAAATGCAGCAAAAGAACCAGAAGTAGTGGATGTAGCTAACTTCTTGATTAGTATGGGAGCACAAATTAAAGGAGCAGGTACAACAACAATTAAAATAACTGGTGTTGATACATTACATGGTACTGAATATCAAGTGATTCCTGACCGTATAGAAGCAGGCTCATATATGTGTATGGCAGCAGCTGCTGGTGAAGAAGTAGTCATCAATAATATAGTTCCAAGACACGTAGAAGCTTTAACTTCTAAATTAAAGGAAATGGGTGTCGATATTGAGTTGAACGACGAAAAGGTTATTATCAGAAAGAATGAACCTTACCAAAGCGTTGATATTAAAACATTAGTATATCCTGGTTTTGCAACGGATTTACAACAACCCATCACACCTTTATTATTTATGACTAAAGGGCCATCTTTTGTAACTGATACGATTTATCCTGAGAGATTTAAGCATGTTGAGGAGTTACAACATATGGGAGCGGACATTAATAAAGATAATGGTACTGCGACGATTAAACCTTCAAAACTTAAAGGAGCAGAAGTATATGCAAGTGACCTAAGAGCAGGGGCTTGCTTAATAGTAGCAGGTTTAATTGCCGAAGGTGTAACGACTATTTATAATGTGAAACATATTTATCGTGGCTATACACAAATCGTTGAGCATTTAAAACAATTAGGTGCAGATATTTGGACTGAAACTATTTAAAAAATGTGGTATAATTAATATACTTAAAATTATAAGCACTTATTTAAGTGCATTAGTATTAAGATATTAGAGTGAGAGGTGAGTATCATGGAAGTTTGTCCTTATTTAGAAGAAACTTTTAAAATTTTAGGACGCAGTTGGAATGGCTTGATTATTAATTATTTATCAAGATGTGAAGATCAATCTGCACATTTTTCCGATTTGAAAAGAGACTTAAAAACAATCACGCCTCGTGCACTAAGTATAAAATTGACTGAATTAGGAGATTGGGGTTTAGTAGAAAAAAGAATAATTTCTACTAGTCCGGTTACTATTATTTATGAACTAACTGATAAAGGACGTTCATTAGCCGCATCTTTAAAACCAATTGAAGAATGGGCTCAAAATAATATAAATCTTGAACCAGAACCTGAAACTGTTAAATAGTACTTATAAATTGTACTACGTATAGTTTCTAAACCATTAAAATACTTAATTGCATATAGTATTTGATGGTGTGATTGATTTTTGAAAGAGATTGGGACATAAACGTTTAGGATTAGAACAACATTATTAAGTGTTTGTTAAAAATCCTGCTTCGGAAAGCATTGATTGTTTGTCTGAAGTGTTTAACTTTTATGTCTCTATCTCTTTTTTTGTTACTTAATTTTAAAAAAAGTGAAAACAAAACAAATCAAGTTCAATTTAATATGATGAGCAGATATGTTTAACTTTTAATAAAAGTGGTTAGAATAGTTGTATAACAATTCTAAGGAGTGAAGTTTGATGAGACAATTCACTAAACAATATATAAATGGTGAATGGGTTGATAGTACTAGCGGTGAAACAATAGATGTAATTAACCCTGCAACTGAAGAAGTTATTGGCTCAGTAGCCAAAGGTAATGAAGAAGATGTTAACAAAGCTGTAGAAGCAGCTGATAATGTATATTTAGATTTCCGTCATAGTACGGTTGAATATAGAAGAGATTTATTAGATAAAATCGTTAAAGAATATGAAAATAGAAAAGAAGATATCATTCAAGCGATTACTGATGAATTAGGTGCACCATTATCAGTTTCTGAAAATGTACACTACCAAATGGGTCTTAACCATTTTACAGCAGCAAGAGACGCTTTAGATAATTTCGAATTTGAAGAACGTCGTGGTGATGATTTAGTTGTTAAAGAAGCGATTGGTGTGTCAGGATTAGTAACACCTTGGAACTTCCCTACAAACCAAACATCACTTAAACTAGCTGCAGCTTTTGCAGCAGGTAGTCCAGTAGTGTTGAAACCATCTGAAGAAACACCATTCGCAGCCGTAATTTTAGCTGAAATTTTCGATAAAGTAGGTATGCCAAAAGGCGTATTTAACTTAGTAAATGGTGATGGTGAAGGTGTAGGTAATCCACTTAGTGAACATCCAAAAGTAAGAATGATGTCATTTACTGGTTCTGGTCCTACAGGTTCAAAAATTATGGAAAAAGCAGCTAAAGACTTCAAAAAAGTATCACTAGAACTTGGTGGTAAATCACCATATATCGTATTAGACGATGTAGATATTGAAGCCGCAGCTAAAGCAACTACTGGTAAAGTTGTTAATAATACAGGACAAGTTTGTACTGCAGGTACACGTGTTTTAGTACCTAATAGTATTAAAGAAGACTTCTTAAAAGCGGTTAAAGAACAATTCAGTTCTGTTAAAGTAGGTAACCCTAGAGAAGAAGGTACTCAAGTTGGTCCTATTATTAGTAAAAAACAATTTGATCAAGTTCAATCATATATTGATAAAGGTATTGAAGAAGGTGCTGAATTATTCTATGGTGGCCCTGGTAAACCAGAAGGATTAGAAAAAGGATATTTCGCACGTCCAACTATTTTCATCAATGTAGATAATAATATGACTATAGCTCAAGAGGAAATCTTTGGACCAGTAATGTCAGTTATCACTTATAACGATTTAGACGAAGCTATTGAAATTGCAAATGATACTAAATATGGTTTAGCTGGATATGTTATTGGTAACGACAAAGACACATTACACAAAGTGGCTCGTTCAATTGAAGCTGGTACAGTGGAAATTAACGAAGCAGGTCGTAAACCAGATCTACCATTTGGTGGTTATAAACAATCTGGATTAGGTCGTGAATGGGGCGACTATGGTATCGAAGAATTCTTAGAAGTTAAATCAATCGCAGGTTATTATAAATAAATAAAGTTAAATCTGAATAAGGTTTAATATCAATCATGCCAATGTACAATATTGAAGAATATTTGTGCATTGGCATTTTTATATTAACTTTTCAAAAAATCATTTTGTATTTAAATTAAAAATTTGCTATAGTTATTCTAGTATTTAGAAGGTAATGAATTACATTAACGAAAAACTTTGAAATCATTTTCGTTCACTGTTCTATCATCATCTTTTTACCACAAAAAATAAGGAAATGGGTGCAAGTCTATGCCTGAAAGAGAACGAACATCTCCTCAATATGAATCTTTCCACGAACTATACAAGAACAACACTACAAAAGAACTCACTCAAAAAGCGAAATCTTTAAAATTAACTAATTACAGCAAATTAAATAAGAAAGAACTTGTACTAGCTATCATGGAAGCTCAAATGGAGAAAGATGGCAATTATTATATGGAGGGTATTTTAGATGATATCCAACCCGATGGTTATGGTTTCTTAAGAACTGTAAACTATTCTAAGGGTGAAAAAGACATCTACATTTCAGCAAGTCAAATTCGTCGATTTGAAATAAAAAGAGGCGATAAAGTAACAGGAAAAGTCCGTAAGCCAAAAGATAATGAAAAATATTATGGTTTGTTACAGGTCGACTTTGTAAACGATCATAATGCTGAAGAAGTAAAAAAACGTCCTCACTTCCAAGCGTTGACGCCTTTGTATCCAGATGAAAGAATTTTACTAGAAACAGAACCTAAGAATTATTCCACACGAATTATGGATTTAGCTACGCCTATTGGTTTAGGTCAACGTGGTCTTATTGTAGCGCCACCAAAAGCTGGTAAAACATCCTTACTAAAAGAAATAGCTAACGCAATTATTACAAATAAACCAGATGCTAAATTATTTGTTTTATTAGTAGGTGAAAGACCCGAAGAGGTTACAGATATTGAACGTTCTGTAGAATCTGCAGAAGTTGTACATTCAACGTTTGATGAACCACCTCAACATCATGTTAAAGTTGCAGAGCTATTATTAGAAAGAGCAAAGCGTCTAGTAGAAATTGGTGAAGATGTTATTATTTTAATGGATTCTATCACACGTTTAGCTAGAGCTTATAACTTAGTTATTCCTCCAAGTGGTCGTACTTTATCTGGTGGTCTTGATCCAGCTTCACTACACAAACCTAAAGCCTTTTTTGGTGCAGCTAGAAATATCGAAGCGGGTGGTAGTTTAACTATTTTAGCTACAGCACTAGTAGATACAGGTTCACGAATGGACGATATGATTTATGAAGAGTTCAAAGGAACTGGAAATATGGAATTACATCTAGACCGTAAATTATCTGAACGTCGTATTTTCCCTGCCATTGATATTGGTAGAAGCTCAACTCGTAAAGAAGAATTATTAATTAGCAAAGCAGAACTAGATACATTATGGCAACTTCGAAATCTATTTACTGATTCTACTGATTTTACAGAAAGATTTATTCGTAAGTTAAAACGTTCAAAAAATAATAAAGATTTCTTTGAACAATTACAAAAATCAGCTGAAGAAAGTACGAAAACAGGTAAACCTATTATTTAATGTTACAAAGGGTTGCGTTTTACATTAAATACTATTATAATTACACAGTATTGGGTAAAAAACTCACAAATAACTCTGTTCCAGATGGTTCAGGGCAAAGGAGCTGAAAACAATGAAACAAGGAATTCATCCTGAGTATCATAAAGTTATCTTTTTAGATACTACTACAGATTTTAAATTTTTAAGTGGTTCTACTAAAACATCTTCAGAAACAATGGAGTGGGAAGATGGAAATGAATACCCAGTTATTCGTTTAGATATTTCTTCTGATTCACATCCATTCTATACTGGACGTCAAAAATTCGCTGCTGCGGATGGTCGTGTGGAACGCTTCAACAAAAAATTTGGTCTTAAATCAAATAATAACTAATTTAAGTTTAGACTGTCTACGCCATTGTAATGGATTTGTAGGCAGTTTTTTTATTTTATAGTGAGAAATCAATCATGTTAATAATGCATTTTTACCGTAATTAATATATAACTTAAAGTGAGTGAAAAAGTATGATTGTTAATATAACATTTAAACAAGCAAGTCTAGTAAATAAGTTATAAGCAAATTTTCAAAAATGATTTAACGAATCAATTGTTAAAATAGCATTTATGAAATTTCAAAATATGATATAATTAAGCGATTATGTTTTGAAAAAAGGTGGAACGTTTAATGTATGAAACTTATCATTCCGGATGGATCGAATGTATTACCGGAAGTATGTTTAGTGGTAAATCAGAAGAACTTATTCGTCGTTTAAGACGAGGTATTTATGCTAAACAGAAAGTCATTGTTTTTAAACCAGCTATAGATGATCGTTATCATAAAGAAAAGGTAGTTTCACATAATGGAAATGCTATTGAAGCAATCAATATTGCAACAGCTAGAGAAATACTCATTCATGATGTATCACACGTAGATGTTATAGGGATTGATGAAGTTCAATTTTTCGATGAAAATATTGTAAGTATCATACAACAACTTGCAGATAATGGTCACAGGGTTATTGTAGCCGGATTAGATATGGATTTTAGAGGAGAACCCTTTGAACCTATACCTAAATTATTATCTTTAAGTGAGCACGTGACTAAATTACAAGCTGTTTGTGCAGTATGTGGTAGCCCTTCAAGTAGAACACAAAGACTTATAGATGGGCAACCGGCTAAAGCAGATGATCCAATAATTCTAGTCGGTGCAAATGAAAGTTACGAACCTAGATGTAGAGCACATCACATAGTGGCTCCAAGTGAAAATGAGAAGGAGGAAATGTAGTGTTTGATCAATTAGAAATTGTAGAGGAAAGATATGAACAATTAAATGAAATGTTAAGTGACCCTGATGTCGTTAATGATTCAGATAAATTACGTAAATATTCTAAAGAACAAGCAGATTTACAAAAAACTGTAGATGTTTACAGAAGCTACAAAAGCAAAAAAGAAGAATTAAGTGATATTGAAGAAATGTTGAATGAAACTTCGGATAAAGAAGAAGTTGAAATGTTAAAAGAAGAAAGTGCAACATTGAAAAATGAATTACCAGAAATGGAAGAACAACTTAAATTATTACTAATTCCTAAAGACCCTAATGATGAGAAAGATGTTATCGTTGAGATTAGAGCAGCAGCTGGTGGGGATGAAGCGGCAATTTTTGCTGGTGATTTAATGAGAATGTATTCTAAGTACGCAGAAATGCATAACTTCAAAACTGAAATTGTTGAAGCTTCTGAAAGTGATCATGGCGGTTATAAAGAAGTTAGTTTTTCAGTATCAGGTAATGGTGCGTATAGTAAATTAAAATTTGAAAATGGCGCACACCGTGTTCAACGTGTACCTGAAACAGAATCAGGTGGTAGAATTCATACTTCCACAGCAACCGTTGCAGTATTGCCAGAAGTAGAAGATGTTGAAATTGAAGTTAGAAATGAAGATTTGAAAATTGATACGTATCGTTCTAGTGGTGCAGGTGGACAACACGTCAATACTACCGATTCAGCAGTACGTATTACTCACTTACCAACAGGTATTATAGCTACTTCTTCAGAAAAATCACAAATACAAAACAGAGAAAAAGCTTTAAAAGTATTAAAAGCAAGATTATATGACATGAAGTTACAAGAAGAACAACAAAAATATGCTTCACAAAGAAAATCAGCAGTAGGTACAGGAGATCGTTCAGAACGTATCAGAACATATAACTATCCTCAAAGCCGTGTAACTGACCATAGAATTGGCTTAACTTTACAAAAATTAAGTCAAATCATGGAAGGAAATTTAGATGAAGTTATTGATGCTTTAACATTGTCTGAACAAACAGATAAATTGAAAGAATTAAACAATGGTGAGTTATAAAGATTATTTGGCAAACGCTATTTCTTTAGCAAAAGAGAAGGATTTTGAACAGACACGAGCTGAGTGGTTATTATTAGATACATTTAATTGGACACGAACAGATTATCTCATACATATGAATGATGAGATGTCTGAGGCTGATAAAGCTAAATTCGGATTGAATTTACAAAGAATGTTATTAGGTGAACCAATACAATATATTGTTGGTTTTCAATCGTTTTATGGACAACGTTTTAAAGTTTCTGATCAATGTTTAATCCCAAGACCAGAAACAGAAGAAGTCATGCTCCACTTTTTAAATTTATGTCAAAATGACGATACTATAGCTGATATTGGTACTGGTAGTGGTGCTATAGCCATTAGTTTGAAAATGTTAAAGCCTTCTTTAAAAGTTATCGCTACAGATTTATATGAGGATGCACTAGATGTAGCTCGCAGTAACTCAGAACAATTTGATGTGTATATTAATTTAATGCAAGGAAATGCTTTGAAACCATTGATTGAACAAAACATTAAACTAAACGGCCTTATTTCTAATCCACCATACATTGATGTGAAAGATGTAAAAGATATGTCTAAAACAGTTGTCGATTATGAACCGCATCAAGCTTTATTTGCTAAAAGTGAAGGTTATGCAATTTATAAGTCTATATTAGAAGATTTACCTAAAGTGTTACTTCCAAAGGCACATGTTGTTTTTGAAATTGGCTATAATCAAGGGCAAACTTTAAAAGAAATCGTTCATAACATGTATCCCGATAAAGAAGTAGCAGTTTATCAAGATATCAATCAACTTGATAGAATTTTAGAAATAAAATGGTAAATAAAAGTGATAATAGATAAGTTTCGTTGTTATTTTTATTCGTTTTAATATAAATATGCAAGGTTAATCAAAACTTGATGTATATTAAACGTCGTTATTAATGGGGTGGGAATGAGCATTCTTTCATGTATAAAATGAAAGACATAAAGCTATCCCACTCCTTTTTATTTTTAATTTAACTATGGGAAAGAGGTGTGATTTGAAATTGGAAACTAAGATATGGGATTTAAGAGAATATAGTAAAAATATCGAACAATATCCATATATAAAAGAGATCAAAGATGTCGTGTTAAATGGTGGTCTTGTAGCACTACCAACAGAGACAGTATATGGTTTAGGTGCTGATGCTACTAATCAAGAAGCGGTTAGTAAAATATATCAAGCTAAAGGAAGACCATCAGATAATCCGTTAATTGTACACATACATGATATTTCTCAAATGGATCGTTTCATTGATAAGTTAGACCCAAAAGTACGACAATTAATGGATGCTTTTTGGCCGGGACCTATATCATTTATCTTACCTCTAAAATCAGGATATTTATGTGAAAAAGTAACAGGTGGACTAAATTCTATTGCTGTAAGAATGCCTAGCCACTTGATTGGTAGGGGTTTATTACAATTAATTAATAAGCCTATAGCTGCACCAAGTGCAAATATTAGTGGTAGACCATCTCCTACAACCTTTGACCATGTATTTAATGATTTAAATGGTAGAATTGATGGCATTATAAATGGTGATCAAAGTGAAGAAGGATTAGAAAGCACTGTATTAGATTGTACACAGTATCCTTTTAGAATTGCACGTCCAGGATCAGTTACACAATCTATGATTGAAACAATTATACCTCATAGTATTGCACAATCAGATTTTAATGAAAGTGCTAAACCTATCGCACCTGGTATGAAATATAAACATTATTCACCAGATACTCCGATAACTATTCTTGAAGGATTAAGCCAGAAAATTCCAGATAATGATAAATGGAATCAAACAGCTTTCGTTGTTCCTAAAAGTTTAAGTCATTATTTACCTAAAGAATCTATTTTTATTAAATTATGTGAAGATAAAGATGATATCAAACAAGCAAATCATTTAATATATAGTATTTTACATGATATAGATCAGCGAGATGATATTGTTCAAGCATATATTTTTGGTTTTGAAAAAAATGATAACACTGAAGCTATCATGAATAGAATGTTAAAAGCTGCTGGAAATCAAATTGTTAATGAGGTGTCTTTATGAAATTAATATTTGTATGTACTGGTAACACTTGTCGTAGTCCCATGGCTGAAAGTATTGCACAATCAGTATTTAATAAATTAGACATTACCATTGAGTCAAGAGGCATATTTGCTATGGAACAACAACCTATTTCAAAGTTATCTGAAGAAATATTAACTGAAAATGATTTGCCTCAACCTTCATTAACACAGAGTTTTTCTAGAGAAGATATAGATGCTAATATTATTCTAACAATGTCTAAATCGCATAAGGACATTATATTGTCTCAATATGGTACTGATGCTCTTCCAAATGTATTTACTTTGAGTGAATTTGTAGGGGAAGTAGATGATATTTATGATCCTTATGGTGGAGACAAGTTTACTTATCAACAAACATTTAACCAAATTTATGACTTAATTATGAAAATCGACCCAAAAGTTCTGTTAGAGAATTATATATAATTAGTATATGTTACGCTTTAAATACGTTATAATAAGGGAGTATAGCAATTTTGCTATGTTCCTTTTTATTTTTTTAGGGGGGTGGGTTTCAAATGCAAGATTTTTCAATGTTGTTAGACGAATTAAAAGCAATGTCCTTTTTTAATGAAAATGAGATATGCTTGATTGGTTGTTCAACTTCTGAAGTTATTGGTCAGCGAATTGGTTCTGTTGGATCAATGGAAGTGGCTGAATCAATATTTAAAGAGTTAGAAAAAGTGAAACAACAGACAGGTGTTTCATTCGCATTTCAAGGGTGTGAGCATATTAATAGAGCAATCACTATTGAAAGATCCGATTTTAATCCACTAACAATGGAAGAAGTTACAGTTGTACCAGATGTTCATGCAGGTGGTAGCTTAGCTACATACGCATATCAACATATGGAAGACCCAGTTGTTGTTGAACATATTTCAGTTCCGAAAGGTATAGATATTGGTCAAACATTAATAGGCATGCACATTAAACATGTTTGTGTGCCAGTTAGAACTAGTATTAAGCAAGTGGGGGAAGCAATCGTTACTATTGCTACATCAAGACCTAAAAAAATTGGTGGCGAACGTGCAAAATATAATTAATTAGTTGAAAGAAGGGGATTATATGTCTTACATCGAAAAGCAAGATAAAGTGATTTTTGAAGCTATTGAGAAAGAGTTTAATCGACAAAATAATAATATTGAGTTAATTGCATCTGAAAACTTTGTTTCAGAAGCTGTTATGGAAGCACAAGGATCTGTATTAACTAATAAATATGCGGAAGGTTATCCAGGCCGTCGTTATTATGGTGGCTGTGAATTTGTAGACGTTACAGAATCAGTAGCAATCGACCGTGCTAAAGCATTATTTGGAGCAGAACATGTTAATGTTCAGCCTCACTCTGGTTCTCAAGCTAATATGGCAGTTTATTTAGTAGCATTAGAATATGGAGATACTGTTTTAGGCATGAATTTAAGTCACGGTGGTCATTTAACTCATGGTTCACCAGTTAATTTTAGTGGTAAATCTTATAATTTTGTCGAATATGGTGTAGATAAAGATACAGAACTTATTAATTATGACGAAGTACGTAGATTAGCAATTGAACATAAACCTAAATTAATTGTCGCAGGTGCATCTGCTTATTCACGTCAAATTGATTTCAAAAAATTTAAAGAAATAGCTGATGAAGTTGGCGCTAAATTAATGGTGGATATGGCTCATATTGCTGGTTTAGTCGCTGCAGGTTTACACCAAAACCCAGTTGAATATGCTGACTTTGTTACTACAACAACACATAAAACATTACGTGGACCACGTGGTGGCATGATTTTATGTAAAGAAGAATACAAAAAGGCAATAGATAAAACGATTTTCCCTGGTATTCAAGGTGGTCCTTTAGAACATGTTATCGCAGCAAAAGCAGTAGCATTTGGTGAAGCTTTAGACAATAATTTTAAAGTTTATCAAAAGCAAGTGATTAAAAATGCACAAACATTAGCGGATACCCTTTCAAAAGAAGGATTTAGAATCGTTTCAGGTGGTACAGATAATCACTTAGTAGCTGTAGACGTTAAAGGCTCTGTAAATATTACTGGTAAAGTTGCAGAAGAAACACTTGATAGCGTTGGCATTACTTGCAATAAAAATACTATTCCATTTGATCAAGAAAAGCCATTTGTTACAAGTGGTATTAGATTAGGAACACCAGCGGCCACTACTCGTGGTTTTGATGAAAAAGCATTTGAAGAAGTAGCAAAAATTATTGGTTTAGCTTTGAAAAATCATGAAGATGAAGCTAAATTAAAAGAAGCAAAAACGCGTGTATTAGCGTTAACTGAAAAATATCCTTTATATCAATAAAATACAAGGATATACAGAATATTGGAGGAAATGAAAATGAGTAAAGTACATGTATTTGATCATCCATTAATTCAACACAAATTGAGTTACATTCGTGATGCTCGTACTGGAACTAAAGAGTTTAGAGAACTAGTAGATGAAGTTGGTATGCTTATGGCATACGAAGTTACAAGAGATCTAGAGTTACAAGATGTTGAAATTGAAACTCCAGTAACTAAAATGACAGCTAAACGCTTAGCAGGTAAAAAATTAGCAATTGTACCTATTTTAAGAGCTGGACTAGGCATGACTGAAGGTATTTTAAGTTTAGTTCCTGCAGCAAGAGTAGGGCACATCGGTTTATATCGTGATCCTGAAACACTTAAAGCAGTAGAATACTTCTCTAAAATGCCTCAAGATATTGATGAGCGTGAAATCATCGTTGTGGATCCGATGTTGGCAACAGGAGCATCTGCAATAGAAGCTATTACTTCATTGAAAAACAAAGGTGCCAAAAATATTCGTTTCATGTGCTTAATTGCTGCGCCAGAAGGTGTTGAAAAAATGAAAGAAGCTCATGATGATGTTGATATTTATATTGCAGCATTAGATGAGAAACTTAATGACAAAGCTTATATTACACCTGGATTAGGTGACGCAGGAGATCGATTATTCGGTACGAAATAGATATTGAAAACGGAGATAGATACGTTTGAAGAAAAAAATTATGACTATATTTGGAACTAGGCCGGAAGCTATTAAAATGGCGCCACTAGTTAAAGCGATTGAAAACGATGAGCAGTTGGAAGTATGCGTGGTTGTTACGGCTCAACATAGAGAAATGCTAGACGCTGTATTAAAAACGTTTGATATTGTTCCTGATTATGATTTGAATATTATGAAAGAAGGACAGACACTTTCGGAAATAACTTCAAAATCAATGATTGAATTGGAATCTATCATCAAACATGTTAAACCTAATATGGTATTGGTACACGGAGATACAGCGACTACATTTTCAGGAAGTCTAGCAGCGTTTTATAATCAAGTACCAATAGGTCACGTTGAGGCTGGATTACGAAGTTATGATAAATATTCACCTTATCCAGAAGAAATGAATAGACAAATGGTAGGAGTACTAACTGACATTCATTTTGCACCGACTTTCAATGCTAGGAAACATTTGCTTGACGAAGGTAAGGATATAAACTCAGTTGTGGTAACTGGTAATACAGCGATTGACGCATTAAATTATACAGTTAATGACGATTATCATTCTGACATTTTAAATAGACATAAGAATAAAAGAATATTGTTATTAACTGCACATCGTCGCGAAAACATTGGTGAACCAATGGAACATATTTTTAAAGCTGTTAGAAAGCTTGTAGATGAAGATGAGTCACTCGTAGTTGTTTATCCAGTGCATATGAATCCTAAAGTTCGTGATATTGCACAACATATTTTAGGCAAACATGACAGAATAGAACTTATTGAACCTTTAGATGTTTTAGATTTTCACAATTTTGCTAAACAAGCGCATCTCATTTTGACAGACTCTGGAGGGATTCAAGAAGAAGCCCCTTCATTACACAAACCAGTATTAGTATTAAGAGATAATACTGAGAGACCTGAAGGTGTTGAAGCTGGTACATTAAAAGTAGTTGGTACTTCGATGAATAATGTCTATAAAGAAACCAAAAAATTGTTAGAAGATAAAAACCTTTACAAGAGTATGAGTGAGGCAAATAATCCATATGGAGATGGAAGCGCTTCTGATAGAATTGTAAATCATATCAAATATTATTTTGATTTAATAAGTGAAAAACCAAAAGATTTTAAACAATAAAAGATGTATACCGTTTAAATGTGGCTAATTTGTGACAATTTTAGCTTAAAATTCAACAACAATTTGAATAGAATTGACACCGTTGTAGGCGCTATATTATCATTTAGATTGTATGAGTGGAACGGTTTACATGATTGTATAAGACACTCGGAGGCAAACAAATGGGTCGTTTCTACATCATTTTCAAACAATATATACAATATTATCTCTATTTATTGATATTATTAGGTATATTGTATCTCTTTTCACCCCATCCTTTTTTATTAGGTTTGATTATTGGTACATGTGGATCTTTAGTTAATACATACATCTTTGAGATCTATTTATTTCATGCACAAAAAGCTGAGTCAAACCATATATCAACAGGAAATATGTGGAGATATTTAGTGGCTATTGTCGTGTGTATAATATGGTTTTTCTTTAAAGATCACATCAATATCATTGGGGTGTTAATAGGGCTAATGATTTCTTATATCGTAATCATCTGTCGCCCTCTACTTAATAGGGAGTAAAATTTAAAACGAAAGAGGTGAGAATATGGATCATAAAGACCCGAAAGTAAGTTTGGATATTTTCGGTTTTGACCTTGTATTTAACATGGCAAGTGTAATGATGGTGTTAATTACAGCAGTTCTCGTTTTTTTACTAGCAATTATTTGTACACGTAATTTAAAGAAACGACCAACTGGTAAACAGAACTTTATTGAATGGGTTTTTGACTTTGTTAGAGGCATCATCGAAGGTAATATGGCATGGAAAAAAGGTGGACATTTTCACTTCTTAGCAGTGACATTAATTTTATACATCTTCATTTCTAATATGTTAGGTTTACCATTTGCAATAGTAACTAAAGATCACTACTTATGGTGGAAATCACCTACCGCAGATGCAACAGTTACATTGACATTGTCAACTACTGTTATTCTATTAACATATTATTATGGTATTAAAATGCGTGGTACAAAGAATTATTTCAAAGGTTATGTTCAACCGTTTTGGCCACTTGCAATTATAAACGTGTTTGAAGAGTTTACTTCAACATTAACACTTGGACTACGTTTATATGGTAATATCTTTGCAGGTGAACTATTACTAAGCTTATTAGCTGGATTATTCTTCCAAGAACCAGCATGGGGTTGGATAATTAGTATACCTGGTTTAATTGTTTGGCAAGGATTCTCAATCTTTGTAGGTACAATACAAGCATATATCTTCATTATGCTTTCAATGGTTTACATGTCACACAAAGTGGCAGATGGACACTAAATTTAAAAATTATATACAATCTTAGGAGGAAAATTTATTATGAATTTAATCGCAGCGGCAATCGCAATTGGTTTATCAGCATTAGGTGCAGGTATCGGTAACGGTCTTATCGTATCTAGAACAGTAGAAGGTGTAGCACGTCAACCAGAAGCTCGTGGTCAATTAATGGGTATTATGTTCATTGGTGTTGGTTTAGTTGAGGCTTTACCTATCATCGGTGTTGTAATTGCATTCATGACATTTGCTGGATAAGACATTTATTTAAGGCGAAGTCTAATAGACTCTCGCCGTTCGTTTTATTTTTTATTGCTTAATGATTATTTTGACGAAAGGAGTGTCATGATCCCGTGACTGCAACAGCTAATATGTTCGTTATCGGTGCAGCTTCAGGCGTTGAATGGGGAACAGTGATAGTTCAAATTGTTACTTTCATTATCCTATTAGCGTTATTGAAAAAATTTGCTTGGGGTCCATTAAAAGAAATAATGGATAAACGTGAACGTGATATCAACAAAGATATCGACGATGCGGAACAAGCTAAGTTAAATGCACAAAAACTTGAAGAAGAAAATAAACAGACACTTAAAGAAACTCAAGATGAAGTTCAAAAAATTCTAGAAGATGCGAAAGTTCAAGCACGTAAACAACATGAAGAAATCATTCATGAAGCAAACGTTAGAGCTAATGGCATGATTGAAACTGCTCAAAGCGAAATTAATAGTCAAAAAGAACGTGCCATTGCAGATATTAATAACCAAGTATCTGAATTATCAGTTCTTATTGCTTCTAAAGTTCTTAGAAAAGAAATTTCAGAGCAAGATCAAAAAGAATTAGTTGAAAAGTATCTAAAAGAGGCAGGCGATAAATAATGACAAAAATCGCTGACAAATACGCAAAAGCATTGTTTGATGTTTCTGCAGATACAAATCAATTGGATAGCATTTATGAAGAATTAGAAACAATTAGCCATTCTTCATTCGATTACATTAATGATTTAAAAGCCATTGATAGCAATCCTAAACTTACATTACAAAAGCGTCAAAACTTTGTAGGAGAGGTTTATGGTAATGCTAATCAGTACATTGTTAATATGTTGAAAGTGCTAGCAGAAAATCGTCATCTTTCTCACATTGAAGATGTCTTTAAAGCTTTTCAATCACAATATAATCAACATAACAATCAAGATTTCGCATTAATAGAATCAACATATGATTTAAATGATGAAGAAATATCAAAAATTGTAGAACTAGTTAAACAACAAACAAACTTATCTAAAGTAATTGTTAGTACTAAAATTAATCAAGATTTAATTGGTGGTTTTAGAGTTAAGGTCGGCACGACTGTTATGGATGGCAGTGTTAAAAATGATCTTATTCAATTACAACGTAAATTTAAAAGAGCAAACTAATTAATAAAGAGGAGTGACATAGATGGCCATAAAAGCTGAAGAAATCAGTGCATTACTTCGCTCACAAATTGAGAATTATGAGTCAGAAATGTCCGTAACAGATGTTGGTACAGTATTACAAATTGGTGATGGTATCGCATTAATTCACGGATTAAATGACGTTATGGCTGGTGAGCTAGTAGAATTCCAAAACGGCGTGCTCGGTTTAGCACAAAACCTTGAAGAATCTAATGTTGGTGTGGTTATCTTAGGACCATACACAGATATTAGTGAAGGTGACGAAGTTAAACGTACAGGACGTATTATGGAAGTACCTGTAGGTGACGAACTAATTGGACGAGTAGTAAATCCATTAGGTCAACCTATCGATGGACAAGGTCCTATCAACGCAACAAAAACAAGACCAGTTGAGAAAAAAGCAACTGGAGTAATGGATCGTAAATCAGTTGATGAACCATTACAAACTGGTATTAAAGCTATCGATGCATTAGTTCCAATTGGACGTGGTCAACGTGAGTTAATCATTGGTGACCGTCAAACAGGTAAGACAACTGTTGCAATTGATACAATCTTAAACCAAAAAAATGAAGATACAATTTGTATCTATGTAGCTATTGGTCAAAAAGATTCAACTGTAAGAGCCAATGTAGAAAAATTAAGACAAGCTGGCGCTTTAGATTATACAATCGTTGTATCTGCATCAGCAGCTGAACCAGCGCCATTATTATATATCGCGCCATATTCAGGTGTAACAATGGGCGAAGAGTTCATGTTTAACGGTAAACATGTTTTAATCGTTTATGATGATTTAACTAAACAAGCATCAGCTTATCGTGAACTTTCATTATTATTACGTAGACCTCCAGGCCGTGAAGCATACCCTGGTGATGTGTTCTATCTACATAGTAGATTACTTGAAAGAGCAGCTAAGTTAAATGATGATTTAGGTGGCGGATCTATTACTGCGTTACCAATCATTGAAACTCAAGCAGGAGACATTTCAGCTTATGTTCCAACAAACGTTATTTCAATTACTGATGGACAAATTTTCTTACAATCTGATTTATTCTTCTCAGGTGTAAGACCTGCGATTAACGCTGGACAATCAGTATCACGTGTTGGTGGTTCTGCTCAAATTAAAGCGATGAAAAAAGTAGCAGGTACTTTACGTTTAGACCTTGCTTCTTATAGAGAATTAGAATCATTTGCTCAATTTGGTTCTGATTTAGATGAATTCACAGCTAAAAAATTAGAACGTGGTAAACGTACTGTTGAAATCTTAAAACAAGATCAAAATAAACCACTTCCTGTAGAAAACCAAGTATTAATTATCTTTGCATTAACTAAAGGATATTTAGACGATATTCCTGTTGAAGATATTACTCGTTTTGAGGATGAATTAAACCACTGGGCAGCTTCAAATGCGACAGAATTACTTTCTGAAATCAGAGAAACTGGTGCTTTACCAGATGCTGATAAATTTGATTCTGCAATTACCGAATTCAAAAAAAGCTTTAGTAAATCAGAATAATAAAGAATAGTAATTAAAGGTGGTGAGATAGTGGCTTCTCTAAAAGAAATAGATACACGTATAAAATCAACCAAAAAGATGAAACAAATCACTAAGGCGATGAACATGGTTTCAAGTTCTAAATTACGTAGAGCTGAAAACAATACTAAACAATTCAAGCCTTATATGGATAAAATGCAAGATGCTATTACAGCAGTAGCTGGTTCTAACAAGAATTCAAACCATCCTATGCTTCGTCAAAGAGATGTAAAACGTAGTGGTTATCTTGTCATAACAAGTGATAAAGGATTAGCGGGTGCTTATAGTGCCAACGTTCTTAAAAAATTAATAAGTGACATCAAAGAAAAGCATAATGATAGTAGTGAATATAGCATTGTTGTTTTAGGTCAACAAGGTGTTGACTTCCTTAAAACACGAGGCTACGAAATAGAAAATTCATTAGTTGAACTACCAGACCAACCTTCATTTAAATCTGTTCAAGCGCTAGCAAAACACGCAATTGATTTATATAGTGAAGAAAATATTGATGAATTGAATATTTACTATAGTCATTATGTCAGTGTATTAGAAAATAAACCTACTACTAAAAAGGTTCTTCCATTATCTCAAGAAGATTCAAGTCAAGGTCATGGTCATATGTCTACATATGAATTTGAACCCGATAAAGAATCTATCTTAAGCGTCATCTTACCGCAATATGTTGAAAGTTTAATATATGGTACGATTTTAGATGCTAAAGCAAGTGAGCATGCGTCACGTATGACTGCAATGAAAAATGCTTCTGATAATGCTACAGAACTTATTGATGACTTATCATTAGAATATAACAGAGCTAGACAAGCAGCAATCACACAACAAATCACTGAAATTGTTGGTGGTTCGGCAGCACTTGAATAAAATTAAAAGGAGGAAAATAGCATGGGAATTGGCCGTGTAACTCAAGTTATGGGTCCTGTCATTGATGTTCGTTTTGAACATAACGAAGTCCCTGATATTAATAATGCCCTTATTATTGAAGTTCCAAAAGAAGAAGGAACAGTTAGCTTAACACTAGAAGTTGCACTACAATTAGGTGATGACGTTGTTCGTACAATCGCAATGGATTCAACTGATGGTGTTCAAAGAGGCATGGATGTTAAAGATACAGGTAAAGACATTAGTGTACCTGTTGGTGACGAAACACTAGGAAGAGTGTTTAACGTACTAGGCGACACGATTGACTTAGAAGAAAAACTTGATGATTCAGTTCGTCGTGATCCTATTCATAGACAATCACCTGGATTTGATGAATTATCTACTGAAGTAGAAATTCTTGAAACAGGTATTAAAGTTGTAGATTTATTAGCACCTTACATTAAAGGTGGTAAAGTTGGATTATTCGGTGGTGCCGGAGTAGGTAAAACAGTATTAATTCAAGAATTAATTAACAATATTGCTCAAGAACATGGTGGTATTTCAGTATTCGCGGGTGTTGGTGAACGTACTCGTGAAGGTAATGATTTATACTATGAAATGAGCGATAGTGGCGTAATTAAGAAAACAGCAATGGTATTTGGTCAAATGAACGAACCACCTGGCGCACGTATGCGTGTTGCTTTATCTGGTTTAACAATGGCAGAATACTTCCGTGATGAACAAGGACAAGACGTTTTATTATTCATTGATAACATTTTCAGATTTACGCAAGCAGGTTCAGAGGTATCAGCGTTATTAGGTCGTATGCCTTCAGCCGTTGGTTACCAACCTACACTTGCTACAGAAATGGGTCAATTACAAGAACGTATTACGTCTACAAATAAAGGTTCTGTAACATCTATTCAAGCAGTGTTCGTACCAGCCGATGACTATACTGACCCAGCACCAGCAACAGCATTTGCTCACTTAGATTCAACTACAAACTTAGAGCGTAAATTAACAGAAATGGGTATCTACCCAGCTGTTGACCCATTAGCTTCAACTTCTAGAGCATTAGAACCTTCAATAGTTGGACAAGAGCATTATGAAGTTGCACGTGATGTACAATCTACATTACAAAAATACAGAGAATTACAAGATATTATTGCGATTCTAGGTATGGATGAATTATCTGAAGAAGATAGACAAACAGTAGAACGTGCACGTAGAATTCAATTCTTCTTATCACAAAACTTCCACGTTGCTGAACAATTTACTGGTCAAAAAGGATCTTATGTTCCAGTTAAAACAACTGTAGCTGATTTCAAAGATATCTTAGAAGGTAAATATGATCATATTCCTGAAGATGCATTCCGTTTAGTAGGTAGCATGCAAGATGTAATTGCGAAGGCTAAAGACATGGGTGTTGAAGTCTAATAATTAGGAGGTATGGATAATGAATACATTAAGCCTAGAAATTGTCACTCCTAATGGTTCTATCTATGAACGAGATGATGTAGAACTAGCTGTTTTACAAACTACAGCTGGCGAAATGGGTGTGATGAATGGACACATTCCAACCGTTTCTGCATTAAAAACTGGCTACGTAAAAGTGAATTTTCATAATGGAAATGAATATGTAGCTGTTAGTGATGGGTTTGTAGAAGTTAGACAACATCAACTATCAATTATTGTCCAAACAGCTGAAACTGCTACTGAAATCGATGTTGAAAGAGCTAAATTAGCGAAAGCAAGAGCAGAATCACATTTAGATAATGATGATAATAGTGACATAAATAGAGCCAAAAGAGCGTTAGAACGTGCAAATAACCGTTTACGTGTGGCTGAACTTAAATAAATTATAAAAGGCTTGGAAATTCACCATTTAAGGTATTTCCAAGCCTTTTAATATACATACAAATCTTCTGTTTTTGCAGTTAATAGTAGTATCATTATTATGTTATTTCATGTACAATGTTATACAGTAATCAATTCTAAGGAGTAAAATATGGATTATCTAGGACAATTTGCGATAATACATTTAATTTTACATGTGATATGTATATGTATAGCTTACTGGGCATTAAATGCAATTCGCCTCGATCAATTTTTTAAAAAAGGTTATACGAAACAAATTCAAATATGCATGATATTTTTTGCTATATTATTAGGTACTAGTGTTAGTAATTTTATAATTGATTTGTTACAGTTTTCCACTCAATTAAAATATATAATGAAATAGTTCTTTTTTAGTTTTTTCATAATGAAAAACGGATATAATATATTATTGAATGATAAATTTTATACAGTAGGGAAATGTAAATAACTAGGAGATTTAAGTGGAGGATTTAAGATGGATAAAATAGTAATTAATGGTGGTAACCAACTAAAAGGTGAAGTTAAAGTAGAAGGTGCTAAAAATGCAGTTTTACCTGTATTAACAGCTTCATTATTAGCTTCAGAAGGTACTAGTAAATTAGTAAATGTACCAGCATTAAGCGATGTAGAAACTATAAACAACGTATTATCAACTTTAAATGCTGATGTTACGTATAAAAAAGAAGAAAATGCGGTAGTAGTTGATGCTACTAATACATTAAATGAAGAAGCACCATATGAATATGTGAGTAAAATGCGTGCAAGTATCTTAGTAATGGGACCTTTATTAGCTCGTTTAGGCCATGCAATAGTGGCTTTACCAGGTGGATGTGCAATTGGAAGTCGTCCAATTGAACAACATATTAAAGGATTCGAGGCATTAGGTGCAGAAATTCATTTAGAAAATGGAAATATTTATGCAAATGCTAAAGATGGTTTAAAAGGTGCTTCTATACATTTAGATTTTCCAAGTGTAGGCGGTACTCAAAACCTAATCATGGCTGCTTCATTAGCTTCAGGAAAAACAGTATTAGAAAATGCTGCAAAAGAACCAGAAATTGTTGACTTAGCTAATTATATCAATGAAATGGGCGGTAAAATCACTGGAGCAGGTACTGATACGATTACAATTCATGGTGTCGATCATTTAACTGGTGTAGAACATTCTATTATTCCAGATAGAATTGAAGCAGGTACATTATTAATCGCTGGCGCAATCACTCGTGGAGACATCATTGTACGTGACGCAATCAAAGAACACATGTCTAGTTTAGTTTATAAACTTGAAGAAATGGGAGTTAACTTAGAATATTTAGAAGATGGTATCCGAGTATCTGCTGATGGAGATTTAAACCCAGTAGATGTTAAAACATTACCACATCCAGGATTCCCTACAGATATGCAATCTCAAATGATGGCTTTACTATTGACTGCAAATGGTCACAAAGTAATCACAGAAACAGTGTTTGAAAATAGATTTATGCACGTTGCTGAGTTTCGTAGAATGAATGCAAATATCGATGTAGAAGGTAGAAGTGCTAAAATTGAAGGTAAAAGCAATCTTCAAGGTGCACAAGTTAAAGCGACTGACTTAAGAGCGGCTGCTGCATTAATTTTAGCTGGTTTAGTTGCAGAAGGAACAACACAAGTAACTGAATTAAAACACTTAGACAGAGGCTATGTAGACTTACATGGTAAATTAAAATCATTAGGTGCAGATATCGAACGCATTAATGATTAATTAATTTTTCATTCAAATATGGAGGTTTAAACATCATGGAAACAATTTTCGATTATAATCAAATAAAACAAATCATCCCTCATAGACAACCATTTTTATTAATAGATAGAGTAGTTGAATACGAAGAAGGTAAACGTTGCGTTGGATTAAAACAAGTTTCAGGTAATGAACCATTCTTCCAAGGGCATTTTCCAGATTACGCTGTTATGCCTGGTGTATTAATTACTGAAGCATTAGCTCAAACTGGTGCAGTAGCAATGTTAAACAGTGAAGAAAATAAAGGTAAAATAGCTTTATTCGCAGGTATTGATAAATGTCGATTTAAAAGACAGGTTACACCAGGAGATACACTAATGTTAGAAGTAGAAATAACTAAAATTAAAGGACCAATTGGTAAAGGAACTGCAAAAGCAACTGTAGATGGCCAATTGGCTTGTAGTTGTGAACTAACATTTGCAATACAAGATGCAAAATAAATCATAAACTAAAGCCTACAATCAGGATATTCTGACTGTAGGCTTTTAATATGCGTCATTATCTTTCAAATTTTTCATCTTTAAGTTTAGGTTTAGATTGCATCATACGGTTGAATGTTTTTTTCAATTCTTCACCAGTTAATCCATCATCGACAAGTTCTTCTAATAAACTTTCGGCATAAACTTGACGTAAAGTATAGATATGGCATTCAAATACGACTGACATTGTTTTATCAAATTGCTTAACACTTTTAACAGTGGCATCAAATAATGCAGGATCATTTGCAGGTCTAGTAATTACGACACGAATATCTAATAATTTATCATTATCTATATAGTCTTTAAACGTGTGATAATGTTCATTTGAAATTACAATTTCTAGTAACCAACCAGTGCCACTACCTTCTTTATTAATAATGACACCATCTTCTAACTCATATTCAGTCACACCACCGTTTTCACTTACGATTTGAAAACGTACAGCTTTAAATGTCTTCATAAAGTCACTTCCCATTTGTTTTATATTTACAAAAAATGATTTATTTTTAATTGGAGTATACAATTTTTGATTATTTTCTTTAAATATATCAAAAATTAAGGGTAAATAGCTATATATTTTGAAAAAATAGCATTTTGACGGTAATGAGAGAAATAATTATTATAATAGGTAAGAGGAGGTGACACATGTTAAACAAAATAGTTATAGTTGGCAGACTTACTAAAGATGCCCAAATTTATGAAAAGGAGGACGGTAATAAAGTAGCAACTTTTTGTGTAGCTACTGAAAGAAATTATAAAGATCAAAATAATGAGATTGCATGCGATTATCTATATTGTAAAGCTTTTGGCAAAACTGCAAGTAACATTGAAAAATATACACATCAAGGTTCACTAGTAGGAATAACTGGTCAAATGCGATCGCGAAAATATGAAAAAGATAACCAGACTCATTTTGTAACAGAACTATATGTAGAAACAATTAAATTTATGTCCTCTAAGGCAAAAGAATCCAATATCCTCTCTAACGAATATGATGAAGAGTCAAATGAACTCTTTAATATAGGTTAGACATCCATTAATTATTCAATAACTCCCAATTATTTATACTTTATCCTATCTTAATATAAATTATCATCTTTCAATTATACTCGAGCGACCTTTTTTAAATTAATATTAAAAAAGGTCGTTTATTTATTAGTTTATACAGGAAAATTGATTCAATTCACGTCAGAATTATCTGATAGATTTCAATTGTATTACAAACACATCACAGACACATGTATTATATAAACTGTCATGGCAGTTTTCATAAAGGATAAAATTTAAAATTACACTAAAATATAATGTAATTCGCACGTAAAAAACTAGCTTTCATTTTTATTTGGCTGTAACCTGCAAGGAATTTATGGATGTTACAGTAGTATTTGTAAATTAGTTAAAGAAAACAAATCACTTTTAGGAGGATTTTTTAATAATGAAAAAAACAATTATTGCATCATCACTAGCTGTAGGATTAGGCGTTGTAGCAGGTAATGCTGGACACGACGCACACGCAAGCGAAGCAAATATTAATGAAGCAGAATTAGCTCAAAAAGCTCAATCAAACGATCAAACATTAAACGAAAGCCCTATCCAAGAAGGTGCTTATAACTATACATTCGATTACAATGGTTTCACTTATCACTTTGAATCAGATGGTACAAACTTCTCATGGGATTATCACCAATCTGGTCAATCAACTGAAGCTTCAAATACTCAAGCTCAACCACAACAAGATGTAAGTGAACAAGCTTCAGCATCAACTAACGAAACTTCTGCACAAGAAGTAAGCAATCAACAACAATCAAAATCAGCTCAACCTGAACAAGTTTCAGCACCACAAACTGAGCAAACTCAACAACCACAACAAGAAACTACTTCAAATAATCAATCAAGCTCAAATGATTCAAGCTCAAGCGAAGCTTCAAGTGGTTCTGGCGTAAATGCTCATTTACAACAAATCGCTCAACGTGAATCAGGTGGCGACATTCATGCTACAAACCCATCAACTGGCGCTTCAGGTAAATTCCAATTCTTACAATCAACTTGGGATTCAGTAGCACCAGATGAATATAAAGGTCAACCAGCAGCAAATGCTCCTGAACACGTTCAAGACGCTGCAGCTCAAAAATTATATGATACAGCTGGCCCAAGCCAATGGGTAACTGCATAATATAAGATATTTCTTTCACCCTATTTTGATAGGGTGAATTTTTTTATCATAAAAATGACTTAGTTTAAAAACGTGGAAATTTCAATTGTTTATGAATTTTTATTAAATTAATAAATGAAACTTTTAGATAATTGATTTCATGTATTTATTTTGCTAATGTTATATATGACAGTAATTAAAAAGAAAACTACTAGGGGAGCCTTATGGCTGAGATGAATTTTATTCAGACCCTTACAACCTGATTTGGTTAGCACCAACGTAGGAAAGTAGTATTTATTATTAAAGGCGCATATTAACCTTGATATTAACTACTTTCCTATTTGGGAAGTAGTTTTTTATTTCAAGGAGGCAATTTGTGATGAGTTTTTCTAAAGAATTAAGGGTAGCTGCAGAACCAATTATTGAAGATATTTACAACGATGGTTTTATTCAAGATTTATTGCATGGTGAATTATCGAAACAAGCCGTTCGACAGTATTTACGTGCAGATGCTTCGTATTTAAAGGAATTTGCTAATTTATATGCATTATTGATACCTAAAATGTCAGAATTAGAAGATGTGAAATTTTTAGTTGATCAAATAGAATTTATGTTAGAAGGTGAAGTGGCCGCTCATGAATCTTTAGCTGCTTTCATAAATGAACCATATGATGAAATTGTTAAAGAAAAAGTATGGCCACCAAGTGGAGATCACTACATCAAACATATGTATTATAATGCTTATGCACATGAAAACGCTGCTTATACGATTGCTGCAATGGCGCCATGCCCTTATGTTTATGCCGTTATTGCTAAAAGAGCAATGCAAGATCAAAATTTAAATCGTGATGAAAAAACAGTTGATTGGTTTGAATTTTATAGTACAGAAATGGATGAATTAGTCCGTGTCTTTGATGACTTGATGGATCGTTTAACTCAACAATGTACTGAAAATGAAAAAAATGAAATTAAAGAGAACTTCTTGCAAAGTACACTACATGAGAGAAACTTTTTCAATATGGCTTATATAGATGAAAAATGGAATTATCGAGGTGATAAATATGAATAAGCCTAAAATAGCTTTAACAATTGCTGGTACAGACCCAACAGGTGGAGCAGGTGTTATGGCAGATCTTAAGTCATTCCATTCTTGTGGTGTGTATGGCATGGCGTCAATAACTAGTATTGTCGCTCAAAATACATTAGGGGTTCAGCATATTCATAATCTTGAGACATCATGGGTAAAAGAACAATTAGAAAGTATATTTAATGATGAATTACCTCATGCAATTAAAACAGGAATGATTGCAACTAAAGATACAATGCATTTAGTACAAAGTTACTTACAACAATATCCCGAAATTCCATATGTTATTGATCCAGTTATGCTTGCTAAAAGTGGAGACTCTCTTATGGATGATGAAACTAAACAAAAACTTCAAGATACTTTATTGCCATTAGCAGATGTCGTTACTCCAAATATACCAGAAGCTGAAGAAATAACTGGTATCAAGATTGATACAGAAGAAAATATACGTAAAGCAGGTAATATATTCATTAATGAAATTGGAAGTAAGGGCGTAGTTATTAAAGGCGGGCATTCTGCAGATTTAAATAATGCTAAAGATTTTCTGTTTACGCAAGATGGTGTTTATACATTTGAAGATGAACGTTTTGAAACTAAACATACACATGGTACTGGTTGTACATTTTCAGCAGTAATAACAGCAGAATTAGCCAAAGGTCGTTCTATATATGAAGCGGTAGAAAAAGCTAAAAAATTCATTTCATTAAGTATCAAATATACACCAGAAATAGGTAAAGGTCGTGGCCCTGTTAATCACTTCGCATATCTTAAGAAAGAAGGGTTAGATGATGAATAATTTAGAAAAACTTAGAAATGAAAATCCACTAATCGTCTGTTATACCAATGATGTTGTAAAAAATTTTACTGCTAATGGTTTATTAAGCATAGGTGCAAGTCCAGCAATGAGTGAAGCGCCTGAAGAAGCGAGAGATTTCTATAAAGTTGCGGGCGGTTTGCTTATAAACATTGGGACACTTACACATAATAATGAAGATGATTTAATAAAAATTGGTAAAATTGCTAACGAATTAGAAACTCCTATTGTTTTTGATCCAGTCGCAGTTGGAGCATCACAGTATAGAAAAGATTTTTGTAAACGCTTTTTAGACGAAGTGGATGTATCTGTAATCAAAGGAAATGCTTCTGAAATTTTAACACTAGTCGATTCAAATACAACAATGAAAGGTACAGATGGAGACAGTGAATTAAATGTATTAGACATTGCAAATGATGCATATAAAAAATATCAAACTGCTATAGTAATTACAGGTGAACATGATATTGTGATGCAAGATAATAAAATGACAAAACTTTCAAATGGCTCATCTATGTCAGCTAAAATTACAGGTGCAGGTTGTTTATTAGGTGGTATCATTGCGAGTTTCTTATTCAGAAATACTAAACCTAAACATGAAACGCTTGTCGAAGCAGTAAGCTTTTATAATATAGCAGGTGAAATTGCTGCAAGTGAAGATAAAGTAAAAGGTCCGGGTTCATTTTTACCTGAATTATTAGATCAAATGTATTTACTCGATTATAAGACTTATGAAAAATATGTTAAAAAAGAAGAGGTTGATTAGGTGGAATTTAAAGCGTCACAATTAAAAATATATTTTATCTGTGGAACTCAAGATATACCTGAACAAAAATCAATAAAAACAGTTTTAACCCAAGCACTTGAGGCTGGAATAACTATGTTTCAGTTTCGAGAAAAGGGCGAGAATGCTTTGAAAGATAATGAAAAAGAGAAATTAGCAAAAGAATTACAATCATTATGTCAATCTTATCATGTACCTTTTATTGTTAATGATGATGTATCACTAGCAAAAAAAATTAATGCTGATGGTATACATGTAGGTCAGGATGATGAAGACGTGAAAGCTTTTGCCAATGACTTTCAAGACAAAATTATCGGACTTAGTGTTGGTAATATAAGTGAATATGAAACGTCTGATTTAACAAATGTTGATTACATAGGTGTAGGTCCTATGTTTAATACACCTTCAAAAAGTGATGCAAGTGAACCAGTTGGTCCAGAGATGATTAAACAGTTAAGACGAAGAATTGGTGCATTTCCAATGGTTGCAATTGGTGGCATTACTGAGGAAAATGTTAAGTCTATTGCAGATGCTAATGCAGACGGTATATCAATTATTTCAGCTATAAGTAGAAGCCAGAATATTGACAACACTGTTAATGAATTTAAGAAATATTTCAATTAATCATTAATTTTTTCCACTTTTTGTTTTATACCATGGTATGAGTATGATAGAATAAAACCTATGTGAATATTACAATAGAGGTGGAAAAATGAAGAAAAAAGCGTTGCTACCTTTGTTTTTAGGTTTAATGGTCTTTTTAGCAGGCTGTGACTATTCTAAACCTGGAGCTCGTAGTGGATTTTTCTATAATACGTTCGTTGAACCTATGAAACACTTATTACAGTGGTTAGGTAACGATGTTTTAAACAATGATTATGGTTTAGCTATTATCATTTTAGTAATAGTTATACGTTTAGTGTTACTACCATTCATGTTATCAAACTATAAAAATAGTCATATGATGCGTGAAAAAATGAAAGTTGCAAAACCTGAAGTAGATGGTATTCAGGAAAAAGTTAAGCGTGCTCGTACTCAAGAAGAGAAAATGGCTGCTAACCAAGAATTAATGGAAGTTTATAAAAAATATGATATGAATCCAATGAAGAGTATGCTTGGTTGTTTACCAATGCTCATTCAAATGCCGATTATCATGGGATTATACTTTGTTCTAAAAGATAAATTAGTTAGTGGTTTATCAGTACATCCACATTTCTTATGGTTTAATTTAACTAAACCGGATATTTGGATTACTATTATTGCAGGTGTTTTATACTTTATCCAAGCCTATGTATCAAGTAAAACAATGCCTCAAGAACAACGTCAAATGGGATACATGATGATGATTGTGTCACCAATTATGATTATTTGGATTTCATTAAGTTCTGCTTCAGCATTAGGTTTATATTGGTCAGTCAGTGCGGCATTCTTAGTTGTGCAAACACACTTTGCTAATATGTACTATTCTAAACTTGCTAAAAAAGAAGTTGAACCTTTACTACAAAAATTTGATCAAGACGGTAAGTCATCAAATAAAAAAGGTAAAAATACTCAAGTAGTATCCAAAAAAAATAAAAAATAATAATAAAAAGCGACAAATCAATGATTTGTCGCTTTTTTCTATAATTGATGCCACTCGGATAAGAATTGTGAAACAAAATGTTCCATAAAATCATGACGTTGAATAGCGATTTGTTTAGCAGTATTCGTGTGCATTAAATCTTTTAATTTAAATAATTTTTCGTAAAAATGTTTAATTGCTGAAGGTGATAAAGTGGATAAAGTATCATCATTAAAATTTTTGGGTAATTTAGATTCAGTCCACATTGGTTCTTTAAAGTGGCCTGCAAATTGAAAAGTTCTAGCTATACCTATGGCACCAATAGCATCTAAACGATCAGCATCTCTAACAACTTGTCCTTCTACTGTTAATTCAACATGATTGTTAGCACCATTTTTATAACTCATATTTTCAATGATATGAAGAATATGAGATTGATCTGAATGAGTTATTTCAAGTTTATCTAAAAATTGATTTAAATGTTGTTTAGCCGACGTTGTATCTACTAATTTTGCATCAATAGTATCATGTAAAAGACTGGCTAATTCGATTATTAAAGTGTTGCTGATAGCTTCATTGTAAGCAATATGTTTTGCCATTGAATGTACTCTATAAACATGTGCAATGTCATGACCGCTATAGTCAGTTTTATGAAATGATTCCATATACTGGCTAGCTAGACTGATACGTTCTTCATTTTTCATACAGACATCCTTTCCTTTTCATAATGAAACCTGAGACATTCACATTTTTACGTCTCAGGTTAACTTTGATTATGATTTATCTTTAGGGCTAAATGTCTCCTATAAAATTGGAGACAATAATTGAGAAATACCTTCTTTAAACTTAATCCATAAACTACGTTGTTCATAAATTTCTTTTGTTAATTGATCTGATACCTTTAAATCTTCAATAAAAGCTTGTTTTAGTGATCTAGCTATACCTTCATCATATATAAAGGCATTTACCTCGAAATTAAGTGTGAAACTTCTATGATCCATATTTGCAGTACCAACACTTGCAACTTCATCGTCAATAATTAATGTTTTTGAATGTAAAAATCCATTATTATACTGATAAACGTTAACACCAGCTTCGAGTAAAGATGCTACATTTTTTAAAGTTGCCCAATAAACAAAGGGATGATCTGGCATATTAGGTATCATAATATTTACTTCTACGCCACCTAAGGCAGCAATTTTTATAGAATCTAAAAATGCTTGATCAGGTATAAAATACGGTGATTGTATATATATAGATTTTTTGGCTGAAGAAATCATTTTGAGATAGCCATATTTAATTTGTTCCCAGTCCTCATCAGGTCCACTAGAGGCAATTTGTATACCGATAGTTCCGCCTGAATCAACATCGGGGAAGTAGCGTTCTTCATATGTAATATTGTCACGTGTAGATTGTGAATTCCAATCAAGTATAAATCTTAATTGTAGTGCATTAACTGCGTCACCTTCGACACGGAGATGAGTATCTCTCCAATAACCAAATTTTTTGGATTTACCTAAATATTCATCACCAACATTAAATCCGCCTACATAACCTATTTTGCCATCTATAACAACTATTTTACGGTGATTACGATTATTCATACGCAAGTTGATTAAGGGAAGTTTAGAAGGGAAAAATGCTTCTACATGGCCACCTTTTTCTCTGAAAGACTTTAAATCTTTCTTTCTTAAATCTCTTGACCCCATATCGTCATACAGCATTTTAACTTCAATGCCAGATTCAACTTTATCTTCTAATGCTTTTAAAATCGTTTTACCTAATTTATCACTGTGAAAAATATAGTATTGTATATGTATATAGTCTTTAGAATTTTTAATATCTTCTAGTAGATCATCAAATTTTTGATTACCATCTGTATAAATTTCAACTTCATTATCTGTCGTTAAGAATGCGGCATTATTGTATAACAACATTTGAACCATTTCTTTAAATTTAACGATTTGGTGATTTCCTTTTGAAAAATCTTTATCTTTAATCGCTTCAAGTTGTTCATCCACAATCATTTCAAGTCCGACTTTATCTTCTTTATCTAATGTGAAAATATGGTCTCTTTGAATTTGACGTCCAAACAATAGATATAATATGAAACCTAATAGAGGCAAAAATACTAGAACTAATAACCAAGCCCATATTGAATTAGCAGTGCGTCTTTCCATAAATATAATTGTAAAAGCGAAGGCCAAATTTAATACAAATGCACCAATCAAAACAATATTAATAATGAGGTTAGATTGAGCAAGTGTCATAGTGAATATTTCGAACATAAAATGCCTCCTTATTGTTTTATATTTTTAGTAAAAATAAAATCTTTTAAAAAAGTTTTTAACTATATAATTGTACCATGAAGTCATATATTTATCATTATACTGTTGAGAGATTGGAAAGGGCTACAATTGACTAATTTGTTATAGAGAAGTAGGATAAAATGGAAATCATTTAAGAGGTGACGAAAGTGACAGAACAAGATCATGCACATCACTCAGAACAAATTAAAACAAATTTGAAATCAAGATTAAATAGAATTGAAGGACAAGTTCGTGCTATCAACCGAATGATAGAAGAAGATGTTTATTGTGATGATGTTTTAACACAAATTAGAGCAACACGTTCAGCTTTAAATAGTGTAGCTACTAAATTATTAGAACAACATATGAAAAGTTGTATAACTGAAAAAGTCAATAATGGTCATCAAGAAGAAGCCATGGAAGAGTTACTTGTAACTTTTCAAAAATTAATGAAAGATTGAGGGAAATAAAGTGCAACAAAAAATTGTTTATACTTCAGGAATCGAAACGACTGAACAAGCTAACAAAATGGAAACAATATTAAAGGAAATGATAGGTGTATATGATGCAAATGTAGATCTTAGCAATGGTCACATTTCAGTTGAATTTGAGACACCTGCTAATTTAAATAGTATAGAAAAAGAAATTTATGATTCTGGATTTAAAGTGCTTTATTAATCATTAGTATTATATATTAATATGACTAAGTTTAAGTTATAAAAGTAAAAGATTATAATAAATTTTTAAAATCATGTAGTAAAGTGACGTTGTTTGGGGTATGATGTATATGAAGTCAACCAAACGAGGTGTTATTAGTGAAGAATTCAGAGAAAATTCAAAATGTGGTTAATTTATTATCATCGTTAGGTGTAAATATTAAAAAAACTAAATCTCGTTTAGACATTATTAATACATTGCCTGCAACAAAACAAATCAGTCACGAATGTAAATAAGTGAATTGGATTTAGGTCAGTAAGCGCATTTTAATTGTGAGATGAAGTCGTCATTGAAAAATGGCGTCTTTTTTATTTAAAAATAGAGTCAGTCCTTGTTTATAGGATTTGACTCTATTTTTTGTGTATTCTGTTACTTTTCAATAGATTGGTATTTTTTAGGTTCATGGTAATAGATAGCTAAAATAACACCAATACCTGTCATTAAACTCCAAAGTGAGCTACCACCATAACTTATAAATGGTAATGGAATACCAGTTATTGGAAGTAATTGAACCGTCATACCAATATTTTGTAATATATGGAATACGATTAAAGATACATATCCAATAATAAATACTTTGTTATATTGGTCATTAATTCGGCTAGCTAATCTAATTAAATGAAAAATTAACACTAAGAATAATAATATAAGTACAACTGAACCAATAAAGCCCATTTCTTCTCCAATTACTGAAAAAATAAAATCGGTATGGTTTTCAGGAATATAGACTTCACCATGATTATAACCTTTACCAAATAATTGACCTGAACCAATAGCTTTTAACGATTCAGTTAAATGATAACCATCTCCACTACTATATGAATAGGGATCTAACCATGAATTAATACGTCCCATTTGATACATCTTTATACCTAATAAATTTTCTATTAAAGAAGGTTTAAATATAATAGCAAGAATTATAGAAGCACCAATAACTATTGCTGAAATAAAGATAGGCGCTAGCAATCTCCAAGTGATTCCACTGACTAACATGATGCCTGCAATAATTGCACAAATAACTAAAGTTGTACCTAAGTCATTTTGTAATAAAATCAATGCCATAGGAATAATCGATACACCTATGATTTTGAAAAATAACATTAAATCAGATTGAAATGACTTGTTAAACGTAAATTGGTTATGACGTGCTACTACTTTTGATAATGCTAATATAAGAATAATTTTCATGAATTCTGATGGTTGGATACTTATAGGTCCTAAACTATACCAACTTTTAGCACCATTAATCACAGGTGTTATAGCTGTTTCGGGTAATATTAATAGACCTACCAGTAAAATACAGAAAATAGTGTAAAGCAAATATGTATAATTTCTTATTTTTTTAGGTGAAATGAACATAATGATAATAGCCATTATAGTACCTAAAATATAGTACATGATTTGTCTGATACTAAAGTTAGCACTATACTGTCCGCCGCCCATGGCAGAACTAATTAATACAACACTAAATATTGCTAACAATGTAATAATTGCTACTAATATCCAGTCTACTTTAAGTAGCCAATGTTTGTTAGGCTCTTGACGGGATGAATATTTCATATTTTACTCCTTTTATAACACGTTATAAGATAATTATTTTTGTCTCATCTAAGATGTAGGCATCAATATTTTATCCATATTTATATAACGATTTTACATGACTTTTTTGAAATTTGCTAGAATATCAAGTTTGAAAACGATTCCTTATTTTTGAAAAGTTAATGTGAAGTTTAGTTCAAGGTTTAGAAAGGTTATTTAATTCGTCAGAGATACTCGTTACATTATTATATTATAAAATGCAAAAGTCATAGCAAATATGATAATATTAAGTTTCAGAGAAGTGCATGTATAGACTAAATACATATAATTAAATAGTAAAAATTTTAAAATGATATAACGCTAAAGATGAGCGTTTATTGGAGGAAAACGAAATGACAAAAGAGAATATTTGTATCGTTTACGGAGGAAAAAGTGCAGAACACGATGTTTCTATTTTAACTGCCCAAAATGTATTAAATGCAATAGATAAAAATGAATATCAAGTAGATATTATTTATATAACAAATGATGGCGAATGGAAAAAACAAGATAATATTACTCGTCATATTGAATCAACTGATGAATTACGTATTAATGACATTCCAACAGGAGAAATTTCACAATTGTTAAGCAATGGTAGTTTAGGCAAATCATACGATGCTGTATTCCCATTATTACATGGACCTAATGGTGAAGATGGTACAATCCAAGGTTTATTTGAAGTACTGGATATTCCATATGTAGGTAATGGGGTATTAGCAGCTTCAAGTTCAATGGATAAATTAGTAATGAAACAATTATTTGAACATAGAGGTTTACCTCAATTACCATATATAAGTTTCTTAAGAAGTGAATACGAAAAATATGAAAATAATATTCTTAAATTAGTTAATGACAAATTAACTTACCCAGTATTTGTTAAGCCTGCAAACTTAGGATCAAGTGTTGGTATAAGCAAATGTAATAATGAAGAAGAATTAAAATCAGGTATTGAAGAAGCTTTCCAATTCGACCGTAAGTTAGTTATTGAACAAGGAATAGACGCAAGAGAAATTGAAGTAGCTGTTTTAGGTAATGACTATCCAGAAACTACTTGGCCTGGTGAAGTAGTTAAAGATGTTGCATTCTATGATTACAAATCAAAATACAAAGACGGTAAAATTCAATTACAAATCCCTGCTGACTTAGATCAAGATGTTCAAATGACATTAAGAAATATGGCTTTAGAAGCTTTTAAAGCAACTGATTGTTCAGGGTTAGTACGTGCGGATTTCTTTGTTACAAAAGACAATCAAATTTATATTAACGAAACAAACGCTATGCCAGGCTTTACTTCATTTAGTATGTATCCAAGTTTATGGGAGAATATGGGATTATCTTATGCTGATTTAATTTCTAAATTAATAAGCTTAGCTAAAGAACGACACGAAGATAAAAAGAAAAATAAATATAAAATCGATTAAACGGAGTTGCTTTAGATGATAAACGTAACGTTAAAACAAATTAAAGAATGGATTGATTGTGATATAGATGAACAATATCTTGATCATTCCATTCATGGTGTCACTATAGATTCCAGAGCGATAAAAGAAGGTATGCTCTTTATACCTTTTAAAGGCGAAAATGTAGACGGTCATCGTTTCGTTGAACAAGCACTTAATGATGGTGCAGGTGCATCATTTTATCAAAAAGATGTTACACCGCCTGAACAAGTAAATGGCCCAATTATTTGGGTTGAAGATACATTAAATGCATTACAAGATTTGGCTAAAGCTTATTTAAAACATGTAAATCCAAAAGTAATTGCAGTTACTGGTTCAAATGGTAAAACGACAACTAAAGACATGATAGAGAGTGTTTTAAATACAGAATATAAAGTGAAAAAGACACAAGGAAACTATAATAATGAAATTGGAATGCCTTTAACCATTTTAGATTTAGATATAGATACTGAAATTTCAATCTTAGAAATGGGCATGTCAGGTTTCCATGAAATAGAATTATTGTCTTCAATTGCAGAACCGGATATCGCAGTAATTACTAATATTGGGGAATCACATATGCAAGATTTAGGTTCTCGTGAAGGTATTGCTCAAGCTAAATCAGAAATTACTATTGGTCTTAAAGCACAAGGCACATTTATATATGATGGCGATGAACCGCTTTTAAAACCTCATGTTGATAAAATTAAACAAGCTAAATGTATAAGTATTGGTTTAGAACAAGATAATACATTAGTGTGTCAAGTTGATGATAACGTTTCAACTGAAGGTATTGCTTTTACAATAAATCAAGAACAACATTATGAATTACCCATTTTAGGTATTCATAATATGAAAAATGCAGCTATAGCAATTGCTGTAGGACATGAGTTAGGTTTATCCTATAACGTCATTCAAAACAATATAAAAAACGTTAAGTTAACTGGTATGAGAATGGAACGACATGAAACTGAGAACCATATAACTGTTATCAATGATGCTTATAATGCTAGCCCGACTAGTATGAAAGCAGCAATAGATACATTAAGTAATATGGAAGGCCGCAAATTGTTAGTACTAGGTGATGTTCTAGAATTAGGAGACAATAGTAAACAAATGCACGAAGAAGTTGGAAATTATTTACACGATAAAGATGTCAACCAATTATTTACGTTTGGTAAAGAAGCGGCATTTATTCATAGTGCAGGCAAACAATTTGTGGGCGAGGCTTATCATTATGAAGATAAAAATAAACTTATTTCTCATATTACTGATATCGTTCAACCAAATGATAAAGTTTTAATTAAAGGCTCAAGAGGCATGAAATTAGAAGATGTAGTCGATGCACTAATTAAATAAAAAGTATTACATTCCAATAGTAAGACATATGTTAATTTCTAAGTTAAATGGGAATAACATAGTAGTCTTACTATTTTTATTTAAAAAATAAAATATATTTATGGAACGCTTTCAATATATGCACGTCACCATTTTAAAAGGAAATGTTTCATAATTAAGAGTCATTATTCACCACTATATACCAACTGCTTTATTGCTATAATAAATGTTAGGTGGTACTATTAAGAAGTTGATAAAACATAAATGAACATATATGCAAATAAGTATATTGAGAAATAAACAGGTAAAAGGAGAATTATTTTGCAAAATTTTAAAGAACTAGGGATTTCGGATAAAACGGTTCAAACGCTTGAATCAATGGGGTTTAAAGAGCCAACTCCTATCCAAAAAGATAGTATCCCTTATGCGTTAGAAGGATACGACATCCTTGGACAAGCCCAAACAGGTACTGGTAAAACGGGTGCGTTTGGAATACCTTTAATTGAAAAGGTAGTTGGAGAACAAGGTGTTCAATCATTAATTCTAGCGCCTACTAGAGAATTAGCGATGCAAGTTGCAGAGCAATTAAAAGTATTTAGTAAAGGTCAAAATGTACAAGTCGTTACAGTATTTGGTGGTATGCCAATCGAACGTCAAATTAAAGCACTAAAAAAAGGTCCACAAATTGTTGTTGGTACTCCAGGACGTGTTATTGACCATTTAAATAGACGTACATTAAAAACTAATGATATTCATACACTTATTTTGGATGAAGCTGATGAAATGATGAACATGGGATTCATCGACGATATGAGATTTATTATGGATAAAATTCCAGCTGAGCAACGTCAAACGATGCTATTCTCAGCAACAATGCCTAAAGCTATCCAAACTTTAGTACAACAATTTATGAAAACACCTAAAATTATTAAAACAATGAATAATGAAATGTCAGATCCTCAAATCGACGAATATTATACAATTGTTAAAGAATTAGAAAAATTCGATACTTTCACAAACTTCCTAGATGTACATCAACCAGAATTGGCAATTGTATTTGGACGTACAAAACGCCGTGTTGATGAATTAACAAGTGCATTATTATCTAAAGGATATAAAGCTGAAGGTTTACATGGTGATATTACTCAAGCTAAACGTTTAGAAGTATTGAAAAAATTCAAAAATGATCAAATCGACATCTTAGTTGCAACAGACGTAGCAGCGAGAGGATTAGATATTTCAGGCGTAAGTCACGTTTATAACTTCGATATTCCACAAGATACTGAAAGCTATACTCATAGAATCGGTCGTACAGGTCGTGCCGGAAAAGAAGGTATCGCTGTTACTTTTGTAAATCCAATTGAAATGGATTATATTCGTCAAATCGAAGATGCTAACAATAGAAGAATGAATGCTTTAAGACCACCTCACCGTAAAGAAGTCTTAAAAGCACGTGAAGATGACATCAAAGAAAAAGTCCAAAACTGGATGTCTAAAGAAAACGAACCACGTTTACAACGAATTTCAAGTGAATTACTTGAAGAGTATAACGATGTTGAACTAGTTGCATCATTATTACAAGAATTAGTTGAAGCAAACGATGAAGTAGAAGTTCAATTAACATTCGAAAAACCATTATCACGTAAAGGACGTAACTCTAAAGGAAATAATAATTCTAGAAGAGGCAATAATAAACGTGGTGGCGGTAAATTCGATAATAAAAACAGACGTTCATCAAAAGGTTTCTCTTCAAAGAAAAATAATAATAAAAAGTTTGATCGTAAAGATAAATCATCTCAAAACTCAAACAAAACAATGAAAGGTCGCACATTCGCTGACCATCAAAAATAAAAATTTATCAATACTCAATATATAATTTGTTTTCTAAAGAAGCACACAATTAATTTAAATTAATTGTGTGCTTCTTACTTTTGTCTTGGCGAATAGAAAATAAAAGTAATTTTTAAGTGATGAACGTTAATAAAAATGAAGCGACATTTAGAAGAAAAATTGACTATGCTATAATGTGGTTAAAAATTATAAAGGAGCTAAATTAATGAATAGTACATTTCATAAAAGTCCAAAAAATGCTTTAACATACTACTTCTTAACAGCGGGACTCAGTTTTATTATTGAAATAATTATCTATGCTATTCTTTTTTATCTTTGGTATCAATTTAATTGGTGGCACTTTATTATATACATATACATAGTGTTATGGATCGTAAGTTTAATTAGATTGATTTCAAGTCCTTTACTTAAATACAATTATTTATTTTATAGAATTCAAAATAATGTCATAGAAGTTAAGTCAACTTTTTTCTTTAAACATCAAGATATTTCTAAAATTGAAAGACTACAATTTTTACAAATAAATACTAATCCTTTAGCGAGAAAGTTTAAAATTAATGAAATAACATTTGTTTCTGCTGGTCATAGTTTTGAACTTCCATTTGTATCCGAAGAAGAAGCAGAATTTATACAAGAACAGATATTTAGTCAATTGAGAGGAGCAGAATATGATGTATAGTCCGCAAAAATTGCATCCGATATCATATGTTTCCGGATTGATAGAAGCTTTCAAACAAAATTTTATAGTTATCATTATCTTTTTAGTTTTTAATTTTAAAGATTTTGATTTTACTAATTTACGTGAATATATTGTTCCTGCATTATTAACTATCTTTTTCTTAATATCGTTTATTGGTCAAATTTTAAAAGTATATAATACTCGGTATTGGATAGAGAACAATCATTTCATATTGACTACAGGAATATTTAATAAAGAACGTAAAGAATTAGATATAAGTCGTATTCAATCTGTAGACACTTCTCAAGATATAATTAATCAGATTGTTGGTGGTGTGCAGTTACAGATAAAAACACCTAGTGATGGTTTAGAACTTTCAACCATCTCAAAAACACAAAGTATTGAAATAGAAAACACAATTAAAGACATACAAAATCAATTAAGTAATAATGATGAAAAGGATGTTAATCTTGATTCTTATTTAAATGTGGATTCAAGCGTCGATAACATTCAAGGGAATTTTGAAAATGATATGCTAGGTCAACGAAAACGCGTGTTTAAATTATCATTTAAAAATTTAATATTAATGTCTTTATCAAGCGGAGCTATAGGAGTTGCATTAGCGACTATTTCACCAATTGTAGGTAGTTTTTCTAATCTTATTCCATGGAATAGAATTACAAATGAATTATTCAGTTTTGCTAATGCTATAGCGATTGTAATAAGCATAGTAGTAGGATTGATTTTGATATTAAGTTACATAGTGGGGGCATTAATCAATTTAATTAGATATTATGGTTACACCATGACACAAGAAGGACATCAATTAAAAATTCAATATGGATTATTAACAAAAAAGAATATAACTGTACCTACAAATCGCATACAAGCTGTTATTGAACGTCAATCTTATATTAGAAAATTATTCGGTTTTACAGCTATACACGTATTAATAACTAGTGATATTGATGAAAAACTTGAAGACGACACTAGTAGTGATGGTGAAATAATGATCATTCCTTTTATAAAGCGCAAAATGGCTTATGAGATTATTCATGATTTAATACCTGAAATGGCGTTTAAAACTGCAAATTTAGGTATGCCATGGAAAGGATTTCATAGACATTTCTTAATTCCATCTATCATATTAGTTATCATTGGGATAATAGGCAGTTACTTTTGGTCTGCATGGTCATTTTTCTTTATAGGTATTATCATTATAGCTTTAATTATACAAGCTTTAATTTATATTAAATTATCAGGCTTAAAGCTTAAAAATGATGAATTAACAATTCAAAAATCAAATTTATTCAGTATCAAAAGATATTATGTAAAATATGACAAAATCATTGGTATGGAAATTGATGCACATCCACTTTTAATTAGAAATCAACTTGGCAATTTTGCATTTTTAATTGCAAAAGGAGCCAGTCATCAATCAATAGGGTTAAAATTTAAGGATGAAAAAACAATTAAATATCTAAAATCTTGGTATGTAGGAGGTGACCAACATGTCGAATTATAATTATATGGATGATAAAGCTAAAAAAGTGATGATAATGGCTAATCTAATATGGTTAAGTATACTCTTTGTTATTCTCATTATTACTTTAGTTTTAAACTGGAAATTCTTTCATATATCAGACTCTTGGTCACTAATAATTGGAGAAATTGTATTGTTTATTATATGTTGTATTTTAGCATTGATAATCATTCCTATATTTAGATATAAAAACTTTAGATATAAAATTGATGAAAATGAAATCCATGTTAGAACAGGTATATTTTTCATAAATACGAATATCATTCCTTTCTTTAGAATTCAGAATATTGATGTTAATGAAGGTTTAATAATGAGGAAATATAACCTTGCAACAATTACTTTATCAACAGCTGGTGGCAATTCTGAAATGTCTTTAATAAATATTAAGAATGCTCAGCAAATAAAACGATTAATTAAAGAAAGACGAAATAATCAAAATAATAATCAATATGATGTAAAATAAAAAAGTAATGTAGCATCTAAAATAATGAGGCGGAAAAATGATATATGGAATAGGTGTAGATTTAATAGAGATAGAAAGAATTAGAAAAGTATATAATAAACAAAAGATGAAATTTGTGGAAAGAATTCTTTCAGAAGATGAATTAATGACGTTTAATCAATTCACACAGGAAAAACGTAAAATAGAATATTTAGCTGGAAGATTTTCAACTAAAGAAGCGTTTAGTAAAGCGCTAGGAACTGGTTTAGGGAAAACAATAGCTTTTAATGATATCAATTGTTATAACAATAACTTAGGTAAACCGTGTATTGATTACAAGGGTTTTCGAGTTCATGTCAGTATTACTCACACTGATAATTATGCAATGAGCCAAGTGTTATTAGAACAATTAGATGATAATAAACAATTCAAATAGGTGAAGTTTTGAAATGAGTTGTTAGGCTTTAAAGGAGGAAATAAGATTATGTCAGAAAAATTTTATAGATCGACATATTTAAATATAGACTTGAATGCAATCTTATCCAATTATCAGACTTTTGATAAATTGCATGCTAATAAAACTGTTATCTCAGTAATTAAAGCTAATGGATATGGTTTAGGAAGTGTTAAAATCGCTCAACATTTAATGGAGCATGGTGCTTCTTTCTTTGCAGTAGCAACCTTAGATGAAGCAATCGAACTACGTATGCATGGTATTAAAGCTAAAATCTTAATATTAGGGGTTATTCCACCTACAGATATTAATAAAGCTATACAACATCGTGTTGCATTGACTGTTCCATCGAAAGCATGGTTAAAAGAATCAATTAAGAATATTTCTGATGAAAATGACAAAGCGTTATGGCTGCATTTAAAACTTGATACTGGTATGGGCAGATTAGGAATGAAAGATGTAGAAGAGTATCAAGAAGTCGTAGATATTATTAGTAAATATGAAGATTTAGTGTTCGAAGGCGTTTATACACATTTTGCTAGTGCTGATGAACCTGGTGATTCTATGGCTAACCAATACCAACTGTTTCAAAATATAGTTAATCAGGTCGACAAACCACCATATATTCATGCTCAAAATTCTGCTGGTTCATTATTAATGGATGGACAATTTTGTAATGCCATTCGTCTAGGTATATCACTTTATGGATACTATCCATCCGAATATGTAAGTCAAAATGTTAAAGTTCATCTAAAGCCAAGTACACAATTAGTCAGTGAAATTGTTCAAACAAAAACATTAAATGAAGGTGAATCTGTTAGTTACGGCAGCACATTTACTGCAACCGAGCCAACAAGAATTGCTATTTTACCTATAGGATATGCAGATGGTTATTTACGTTCAATGCAAGGAGCTTTCGTCAACGTTAATGGGAATCAATGTGAAGTGATTGGTAGAGTCTGTATGGATCAAACAATTGTAAAAGTCCCAGACACAGTTAAAGTTGGTGATAAAGTTATATTATTAGATAATCATTCAGATACGAATCAATCTGTTGAAGCATTAGCTAAGAAACAAGATACGATTAATTATGAAGTCTTATGTAATTTATCAAGAAGATTGCCACGTATTTATTATGAAAATGATAATACTGAGATAACTAATGAATTATTAAAATAAGTATAGTCACTGTTTTCAAAATTTGTTATTATTAAGATAAATCAATAAACCTTAAAAAACGCTACTTTTGAAACCAATGGAGGTTCTTTGTATGTTATCTTTTAATCAAAATAGAAGTTACAGTTTAGAGCAATCTTTAAAAGAAGGTTATGCACAAATGGCTGATTTAAATCTCTCCCTAGCAACCGAAGCTTTTCCAATTGAATGTGAAGCGTGCGATTGCAATGAAACATATTTAACTTCTAACGCTAAGAATGAATGATTAGAAGAGGAGATGTTTATCTAGCAGATTTATCACCTGTTCAAGGGTCCGAACAAGGGGGAGTAAGACCCGTCGTTATTATTCAAAATGACACAGGTAATAAATATAGTCCAACAGTAATTGTTGCAGCAATTACTGGAAGGATTAACAAAGCTAAGATACCCACACATGTAGAAATAGAAAAGAAGAAGTATAAACTTGATAAAGATTCTGTAATCTTACTTGAACAAATTCGAACGTTAGATAAAAATCGTTTGAAAGAAAAGCTCACATATTTGTCAGATAACAAAATGAAAGAAGTAGATTACGCCCTAGACATCAGTCTAGGATTACATAATTTTAATCATCCAAAGACTTAAATTATTGTATGTATTTAACAAATACAAATAAAATAATGAAATAAAAGACAATAACTTTATAATAATTACAATTGCATGAATGTTTAACTAGTTAATTTATTTTAATTGTTGAACCATGCATTTTTAACATATTAAGAGTAATGATAGTTATTTCGAAGGACTATTTATTATAAAAGGATGTCTTAAGTTTAGTTATATGGCTTTAGGTATTCCACTCCTAAAGTCTTTTTTAGATAGTTAACAAAACTGTGTAATGCTATTAAAAAATAATTGTAGCGATTGGGAAACAAGTATTAATGTTGTAGTTAGGAGGCAAAAATCGTGGAAGAATTTAAAAAAGATTATAAAAAATTGATAGATGAAAGCTTAAGCACGAATAACAAAACACAATTAATAAAGAAGTGTGAAGAATTCACTAATGAAGTTATAAAAAAAGATATTTTGCCAGAAGATATTGTTGAAATACATAAAAATTATATTTCTTCATTAGACATAGCTGAACATGAGGCACTTAACACATTAGATGTTTTACAGGAAGTTGTTAAAGGATTTGGATATAGTTATAGAGATTATCAAAAATTAGTCAATAAACTACAATACCACGATAAAGAAATTGATTTAGCTTCTAGACTACAACAAACTATGTTAAAAACAGATATTCCTCAGTTTGATAGTATACAAATTGGCGTTATTTCAGTTGCTGCTCAAAAAGTAAGTGGAGATTATTTTAACTTAATTGATCATAATGATGGAACTATGAGTTTTGCCGTTGCAGATGTCATTGGGAAGGGAATTCCAGCTGCATTAGCTATGAGTAAGATTAAATTTGGTATGGATTCTTATGGACATTCACAATTACCAAGTGAAGGTTTAAAGCGACTTAACCGTGTTGTTGAAAAAAACGTAAATCAAAATATGTTCGTTACAATGTTCTATGGTTTATATGAAGAAATGAACCATTTATTATATTGTAGTTCAGCTGGACATGAACCTGGATACGTTTATCGTGCTGAAACTGAAGAATTTCAAGAAATAGAAGTAAGAGGACGCGTGTTAGGTATTAGTCAACAAACACGGTATAGCCAACAAGAAATTCCTATTTATATTGATGATTTAGTAATAATTCTTACGGATGGCGTAACTGAAGCTAGAAATAAAGAAGGCGAATTTATAAAAAAAGAGACATTATTGAATCTTATTAAAAAATACAAGCATATGCACCCACAGGACATAGTTCAAATTATTTATGAAGCTATTTTAAAAGTACAAAATCCTCATAAAAAAGATGATATGACCATATTGATTATAAAACGAGTGAATTAAACTTTAATTTATGATTAAGGAATTATGACAATGGGTATAATTATTCTTGAATAGTAAACTAGAAGAATCGAAATACAATTAGGAGTGTAATTAAATGAATCTTAATATTGAAACTGTCACACATGATACATATTATGAAGTTAAAGTTGGCGGAGAACTTGATGTTTATACAGTACCTGAACTAGAAGAGGTACTTGTGCCAATGAGACAAGAAGGTACACATGACATCCATGTAAATTTAGCAAATGTAAGCTATATGGACTCAACAGGTTTAGGTCTATTTGTAGGAACAATAAAAGCATTAAATCAAAACGATAAAGAGCTTTATATCTTAGGAGTATCTGACCGTATTGGAAGACTCTTTGATATTACTGGATTAAAAGATTTAATGCATGTTAATGAAGGAACGGAGGTAGAGTAACATGCAATCTAAACAAGATTATATTGAAATGCGGTTACCAGCTTCTGCCGAATATGTAAGTTTAATTAGATTAACACTGTCTGGTGTGTTTACCAGAGCAGGTGCATCATATGATGATATAGAAGATTCAAAAATTGCGGTTAGTGAAGCTGTAACTAATGCAGTAAAACATGCTTATAAACATAATCCTGAAACAGGCATGATTAATTTGTGCTTTGAAGTATTTGACGATAAAATTAAAATTGTTATTTCAGATCAAGGTGAAAGTTTTGATTATGAAACTACTAAGTCTAACTTAGGACCATACGATAATAACGAAAATGTAGATTTCTTACGTGAAGGCGGATTAGGTTTATTCTTAATTGAATCCCTTATGGATGAGGTTACTGTTTACAAAGAATCTGGTGTTACGATAAGTATGACTAAGTATATTAAAAAAGAGCAGGTGCGAAATAATGACGAAAGAGTCGAAATCAGTTAATGATGTATCACCTGAACAGATTAACCAATGGATTAAAGAACACCAAGAAGACCAAAGTAGTGGCGCTCAAGATAAATTAGTTCGTCATTACCGAAAACTAATTGAATCATTAGCTTATAAATACTCTAAAGGTCAATCACATCATGAAGATTTAGTTCAAGTGGGAATGGTTGGTTTAATAGGTGCTATAAATAGATTTGATTTGTCATTTGATCGAAAATTTGAAGCATTCCTAGTGCCAACAGTTATTGGTGAAATTAAAAGATATTTGAGAGACAAAACATGGAGTGTTCATGTTCCAAGACGTATAAAAGAAATTGGTCCTCGTATAAAGAAGGTTAGTGATGAACTTACAAATGAATTAGAACGCTCACCATCAATTAGTGAGATTGCTGAACGTTTAGAAGTTACTGATGAAGAAGTTCTTGAAGCTATGGAAATGGGCCAAAGTTATAATGCGCTAAGTGTAGATCATTCAATCGAAGCAGATAAAGATGGTTCAACAGTTACATTGTTGGATATTATGGGTCAACAAGATGATAATTATGACCTTACTGAAAAACGAATGATTCTAGAAAGAATTCTACCAATATTATCAGATAGAGAAAAAGAAATCATACAATGTACGTTTATCGAAGGTCTTAGTCAAAAAGAAACTGGTGAACGTATAGGTCTGAGCCAAATGCATGTATCAAGATTACAACGTACTGCAATCAAAAAGTTGCAAGAAGCAGCTAATCAGTAAATAATTAAATTTAAAATATTATAACAAAAATGAGGTTATTATTTTTTCAGTAAAATGTAGATACTAAATGAGTACTATATTTATGAAGAAGTAGTAATCTTATTTTAATTTAAACAAGGTTTTAAAAAGAATTTTATTAATGAAACCTATCTAAGCAATATGAAATTAACGGATTATGTTAAAATAAAAAAATAAATTAAAGAAAAAGTGTGGTAGAACAATGGACAATCATTTAATTAAATCAATCATCGAAAAGTACAATTTTTCTGAAAAACAAATTACATCAGTACTAAAATTATTAGAGGATAAAAATACTGTTCCTTTCATAGCAAGATACCGTAAAGAACAAACAGGTGGCTTGGATGAAGTTGAAATCAAACAAATTTCAGATGAATATCAATACATGGTTAACTTACAAAAGAGAAAAGAAGAAGTCATTCATAGTATCGAACAACAAGGCATGCTATCTGATGAACTGAAAAATGATATTCTAAAACAAACAAAATTGCAACGTGTAGAAGATTTATATAGACCATATAAACAAAAGAAAAAAACACGTGCTACTGAAGCTAAAAGAAAAGGATTGGAACCTTTTGCTACTTGGCTTTTACAACCTCAACTTGACGAAGCGGTTGAAGCTAAAGCTAAAATTTACATTAATGAAGAAGTTGAAAGTATTGACGAGGCAATTCAAGGGGCACAAGATATTATTGCTGAACAAATTTCTGACAACCCCAAATATCGTTCAAGAATCTTGAAAAATGTTTATCACCAAGGTCAAATAGTTACTACTAAGAAGAAAAAAGCTGAAGATGAAAAAGAAATTTTCGCTATGTACTATGATTATGCTGAACCTATTAAAAAAATGGCTAATCATAGGGTATTAGCAGTTAATAGAGGCGAGAAAGAAAAAGTATTAACTGTAAAAATTGAATTTGATACTACGCAAGTAGAAAAAGATATCGAAAAACAAGAAATTAAAAAAGAAACTGAAGCTACATATATTGTTAAAGATGCAATCAAAGATAGCTTAAAAAGGTTAATTATGCCTTCGATAGAAAGAGAAATAAGAGGCGATTTAACTGAAAAGGCTGAAAATAATGCCATTGATGTGTTTAGTGAAAATTTAAGAAATTTACTTTTACAACCACCTATGAAAGGTAAACAAATATTAGGTGTGGATCCAGCGTTTAGAACTGGTTGTAAATTAGCGGTGATTAACCCTTATGGTACTTTTGTAGCTAAAAATGTGATATACCCACACCCACCTGTAAATAAATTAGATAATGCTGAAAAAGTAATCGTTAAGATGATTAATGATTATAGTGTTCAACTTATTGCAATTGGAAATGGTACAGCTAGTAGAGAAACAGAACAATTTATAGCTAATGTTATACAAAAATATAAATTGAATGTTCAATTCATAATAGTAAATGAAGCGGGTGCATCAGTTTATTCTGCTTCTGAAATTGCAAGAGCTGAATTTCCTGATTTCCAAGTTGAAGAAAGAAGTGCAGTATCAATCGGAAGAAGGGTTCAAGATCCGTTAAGTGAACTTGTTAAAATTGACCCTAAATCAATTGGTGTAGGTCAGTATCAACACGATGTTAACCAAAAAGAACTAGAAAAAGCATTAACATTTGTAGTAGAAACAGCGGTTAACCAAGTAGGAGTGGATGTAAATACAGCATCTCGTTCATTATTACAATATGTATCTGGTCTGACTTCACAAATAGCACAAAATATTATTGAATATAGAGAAGAAAATGGAGCTATCAAGCACCATAAAGAGATTGCAAAAGTAAAAAGACTAGGCGCAAAAACTTTAGAACAAAGTATTGGATTTTTGAGAATAGTTGATGGTACAGAACCGTTAGATAATACATCTATTCACCCTGAAAGCTACAATGCAACATATGAGTTACTTAAACAAGTAAATCTAAAAGTTGAGGATTTAGGTAACGATACATTAAAAAATAAACTAGATTCGGTTAATGTAAAAGAATTGGCTGAAGAACTTAATATAGGTGAGCCAACACTCGAAGATATTATAAATTCTCTAAAAGCACCTAATAGAGATCCACGTGATGAATTTGAAACACCAATATTAAAATCCGATGTACTATCTATTGAAGACTTAAAAGAAGGTATGAAACTTAGTGGTACCGTTAGGAATGTTGTGGATTTTGGAGCATTTGTAGATATTGGAGTAAAACAGGATGGACTCGTTCACGTTTCAAAACTATCTAAAAGGTTTGTAAAAAATCCTATGGATATAGTTAGTGTTGGGGATATAGTTGAAGTTTGGATATTGAGCATTGATAAACAAAAGGATAAAGTTGCATTGACAATGATTAACCCAAATGAATAATCAAGAACTAAAAAACTTAGTGTGTGAAATATCCATTGAATATTTTAAAATTCCTTTTCAACATGATGCATACTTTAATAGTCGACTAAGAACTACTGGCGGCAGATATATGTTAAAATCTCATAACATTGAAGTTAATCCTAAGCAATATGAAAAATATGGAAAGAAAGCAATTATTGATATAATAAAACATGAATTATGCCATTATCATTTACATTTAACTGGAAAAGGTTATAAACATAGAGATAGTGACTTTAAAGTTTTGAGTTGTAAAGTAGGGGCACCAAGATTTTGTACACCTACAAAATCTTATAAAGAAAGAGCTAATTATATATATTCATGTAAAAATTGTTTTACAAAATATTTAAGAATTAGGAAAGTAGATGTAAATAAAATGAGATGTGGAAAATGTGGAGGAAAATTAAAACTATCTGATCACATTTCTAAATGAGTTACAAATATCTAAATGCAAATTAATAGTATCAAATATAACAAGGAGTACTATGGTTAATATATTGCTATAGTACTCTTTTTGAAATTTTAATAATTTTTATTATTGACATAGTCTTTACAATGATTTATTATAAATAACGTTGCGTTAACAAAACACATCACTTTATAAGTTAATTAAGATTATTAATTTAATATTAAAAAACTTGTTGACATAACATTTCAAATGTTTTACAATATATTATGCTATTAAAAAGTAGTTCGATATTTTAAAGCGTTTTGCCAGCGGTCGTGGCGGAATGGCAGACGCGCTAGGTTGAGGGCCTAGTGGGAGAAATCCCGTGGAGGTTCAAGTCCTCTCGGCCGCACCAAATAACTTAATTACATGCGGGTGTAGTTTAATGGCAAAACCTCAGCCTTCCAAGCTGATGTTGTGGGTTCGATTCCCATCACCCGCTCCAATATTTACAAAATGAACATTGAAAACTGAATGACAATATGTCAACGTTAATTCCAATAATGTAACGAAAGTTACAACAATTAA
>NZ_JAUOQO010000163.1:0-313 GCF_030547725.1 Staphylococcus pasteuri
GCTGAGTTTGGCGTGGTGATGATGCTGTTTGTGGTGGGGCTAGAATTAGAACCCCGCATGTTATGGGATATGCGCCACAAGCTCATTGGTTTAGGCGGTCTGCAGGTATCGTTAACCACCATTGTGGTGATGGGTATCGCCTTAGCTTTTGATTTACAGTGGACCAGTGCACTCGCCATTGGCCTAATCTTTTCGCTGTCTTCTACCGCTATTGTGCTGCAAACCTTTAATGAAAAAGGCCTAAATAAAACTGATGGCGGCCGTTCGTCGTTTTCGGTGTTGCTGTTCCAAGATATCGCTGTAATCCCCATGC
>NZ_JAUOQO010000164.1:0-313 GCF_030547725.1 Staphylococcus pasteuri
AAGCACTAACCCCTCAACAATGCACTCTTCACCAACACCTGATCGTTTTTTGAAAAGTAAAAGCAATTCATAGAGTGATGTGAACATATACATACAATACATATGAGCGAATACATCTTGAAAAGCACTTTTCGGCGTATCTTCAAATACCCCGCCGGAATTACGAAGAAATAATTCAAGCTCATCTAACTCTGCTATCTGCTTAGTTTCAACATGTCTTTTGTCAGTTTCGAAACAGTCAAAAGACATTAAATCATCCACAATCAGGCAGAACATACTATTTTTAACAAGATAGTCTCTCATGCATCACCTC
>NZ_JAUOQO010000165.1:0-312 GCF_030547725.1 Staphylococcus pasteuri
CTTCTATTCACATCCAGGTATCGACCCAATTGGTATTACTCGGGCTGCAGTAAACTTGATAGCTACCGGCGAAAAAAGCCAAGGCGCAAGTACTATTACTCAACAAGTAGCTCGTAACTTTTTCTTAACTCGGGAAAAAACTTACATCCGTAAGATCAAGGAGATCTTTTTAGCGATTAAGATTGAACAGGAATTATCGAAAGATGAAATTCTTGCTTTATATCTCAATAAAATCCCCTTGGGCTATCGCTCATTTGGTGTCGGCGCCGCTGCACAAGTATATTACGGAAAAACAGTCGACCAGCTTACACT
>NZ_JAUOQO010000166.1:0-312 GCF_030547725.1 Staphylococcus pasteuri
ACCCAGCGTCGTCCGGTCAGCGATTGCGTCACCCCCAGATAGGCGCTCATGTCGGTTGTCCTGTGATTTCGGCAACTCGACGCGCCGTGGCAAATTCGCCGTGCAGATGTGCGATCGCGGCGCGGTGGCTGTCATCGGCGCTCATGTCCGGGCTGCCCGCCTGCCAGCTCATGTCGGCGGTGGCGGCAATAGCGGCGCAGGCGTCATGCGCCAGTGTCACCACGAACCCCAGGTTCGCCGCCATCCGCACCGAAGTCGAAACACAATGCGGCGTTGTCAGCCCGCAGATCACCAGATGCGTCAGGCCAGCGT
>NZ_JAUOQO010000167.1:0-311 GCF_030547725.1 Staphylococcus pasteuri
GCATGGCTGCGAGCGCGTTCACGTTGAACATCGCTCCGTGAATAAGAAGAAGTAATCCACTTACTTTCGCCATTCGATAAAGCGGTTTTGGCATCAATCGAGCCTGCCAGCTTTAAACGTACAAATGGGCGCTTACGTTCCACTCGGCATAAAAAGCCAGGGTTTAGCGCCCTCGCCGCTGATTCCATTAAGCCAGAGCGAACTTTAATGCTCGCCTGTTCTAACATACCAATGCCTCGGCCAGCGACTTGCGGATTAGGGTCAACCATCGCAATAATCACTTCGGCGACTTGCTCTTCAATCAACATGCT
>NZ_JAUOQO010000168.1:0-311 GCF_030547725.1 Staphylococcus pasteuri
GCCATTAACTGCTATAGAAAAGTCCCTAAACACGGTTATTAATGACCGGGATTTACGCATCAGAATAGAAACTCACGGGAATGACGAGCTAACGGCTATTTCGAGTAGCTTTAATAAAATGCTGGCACGTCAAAGTAGTTTAATTGCAGATATTCGACAAGCGTCTACCTCTGTGACCAACGCAGCCAACCAGATGTCAGAAATCACCAATCAATCTAATACATCAATTAACCAACAACAATATGAGGTAGAGCAAGTAGTTAGCGCTATGAACCAACTGGTTTTATCGTATAGAGAGGTCACATCTAGCG
>NZ_JAUOQO010000169.1:0-310 GCF_030547725.1 Staphylococcus pasteuri
GTTGATGCCAAGACCACCAGCAAACAATAAAAAACCGAGCATGCCGTGTAACAGCAAGTTTTGAAAATTGATCGCACTGATCGATTCAATCAACCGGGGGAAGGCCTGAAACAACTTGGTTTCGCCCAATAATATAAGTAACAGCGACAACACTATAGACGCGGCGGTAATTGTAATAGTGGATTGAACTGAGCCTATGCGGCTATTCACATAGGCAATTAACATCGCTAAGGCGGCAAGGTAACAAAGGCTGTAATAAGTATCCAAAGATGAGTCCAGTATTCAAGCAAATCATTGCTTAGTCATTAGC
>NZ_JAUOQO010000170.1:0-309 GCF_030547725.1 Staphylococcus pasteuri
GTGTTAGCGATGGTTGAGCAGGAAGCTCTAGCGCCGCAATAACCGACTCAGAGGACTCTTTTGTTAAACAAGCCGCTGACACTTCACGCACCTTGTCAGGGTTCACTGTCCGCGAACACACAGCCAAAACACCCGCTGGGTTGTAGATTGCGTTCAAGTATGAGGTACGGATGTCATTAGGCATGGCAGCGACTATTACCGGCTCGAACTCAAACAGCTTTTCTCTGCTTTCGTTTACTGATGAATCCAACCCCATCCAGCGCATAATTTTTTGCGTATTCACTCGGTTGTCATTGAAAGGATCCGCTG
>NZ_JAUOQO010000171.1:0-309 GCF_030547725.1 Staphylococcus pasteuri
GGCGAAAGCTTATCTTGCATTTATTCGAAGGGGCTGGTGTCGCCCGCGCCGCTGCGAAGCACTTCAGGTTCATCTTCCGATAAATCAACCACCGTTGTAGGTTGCTCTCCTAGATAGCCGCCATTAATAATGAGATCAACTTGGTGTTCTAAGTCATCACGGATTTGCTCCGGATCAGACTCAGTCAAGTCATTACCCGGAAGAATTAAGCTCGAAGACATTAACGGCTCGCCAAGCTCTTCTAGCATGGCTAAGGCAATTTTGTTGTCGGGCACTCGAATACCGATAGTTTTACGTTTAGGGTTTAGT
>NZ_JAUOQO010000172.1:0-308 GCF_030547725.1 Staphylococcus pasteuri
CCATCTGCCGGCATAGTTTGTCCAGTTAAGGTTTCGTCAGGAAAGTAAATATCTAGGTTGAGTAAAGCAGTACTGCGTGTTTCTGGAATCGGGTTATAAGCAGTTAAATGGCGATGTGCATCTACGGCTTTAGTCTCACCATCTTCAACATAAGTTAACCCTGCTAAATCTGCTTGAGCTAGCATAGTTCCCGCTGTTGCTGTATCGCCACCGGCAACTAGCACTCCAAAAGCTGAAGTATCAAACCCTCTAGCAAAGGCCTGTGTCCAAAAACTTGTGCCACTTGCCTGGTCAGCAAAGTCGGCATT
>NZ_JAUOQO010000173.1:0-308 GCF_030547725.1 Staphylococcus pasteuri
GCTCATAACACTAATAATTCGATGGTGGTTTCTAATGAGCGCTTAGTTGCAACCTTGGGTGTGGATGATCTGATTATTGTCGATACAAAGGATGCTTTAATGGTGGCTCATAAGGATGCCATTCAAGATGTTAAGCAGTTGGTTAACTCAATCAAGGATGCTGGTAGAGAAGAGCATAAAGTGCACCGGGAAGTTTACCGTCCGTGGGGTAAATACGACTCTATTGATAATGGCGCGCGCTATCAGGTTAAACGCATTACGGTTAAACCCGGTGAAAAATTATCGGTACAAATGCATCATCACCGTGC
>NZ_JAUOQO010000174.1:0-308 GCF_030547725.1 Staphylococcus pasteuri
CCCATCAGGTGACTCTGGCCCTTGCGCGGCAAAACCGACGTCGCAGCAAGGGGCGGGCGACGGTTGGCACACAGGTTCTGCAATCCCAGGTGCTGCAATACCTGCCTTATGCGCCGACCGGTGCGCAAACCCGCGCAATCGCTGAAATTTCTGCGGATATGGCGCAATCTGAGCGGATGAACCGGCTTTTGCAGGGCGATGTCGGATCGGGCAAGACGCTGGTGGCGTTCATGGCGCTGTTGATCGCGGCCGAGGCTGGCGGGCAGGGGGTGATGATGGCCCCAACCGAGATCCTCGCACGTCAGCAT
>NZ_JAUOQO010000175.1:0-308 GCF_030547725.1 Staphylococcus pasteuri
CAAGCGCTTAATTTCCGCTTTGCGGTGGTACTTGGTTTTATTGCATTGTTTATATTGGTGATTGGTATGCCAATGACCGGCGCGGTGCGAGTGGCATTTTTCCCTGATATTGCTGGCGATACAGTAAGCGCAGAAGTGCGAATGTATAACGATGCCAGTTTTGGTCAAACTCAATCAAATCTATTGGCCCTGGAAAAACACGCGGTAACCGTGGATGAGTTGCTTAGTACTCAACATTTACACAGTGAAGCGCCAGATACATATATTTCTAGCATCCAGGTGATCGCTGATGCTGATAAGTCGGGCAC
>NZ_JAUOQO010000176.1:0-307 GCF_030547725.1 Staphylococcus pasteuri
CTTAGTGGTTGAATAAAATAACCCGCTGGCACAGCTGCACCAGGAACTACATCATCGTTGGTTAGGGCTTTATCTATTTCGTCTACGCCTGTATTACCTTTTACGTAAACGTCAGGAGAAATATAGGTTAATGCGCCTGACACCGCGATGGTATCAAACATAGACATTGCGGCAGGGTTACGTGCCATTACCGAAGCATTGTCAGCAATAGCGGCTTCACCAGCAAATGAACGGCCAAGTCCCGTAGCAGAGTGTTCTACCAATTGAAAACCTGCAGCGTTTACATGGCCGGCAGTGAGTGTAGCTG
>NZ_JAUOQO010000177.1:0-307 GCF_030547725.1 Staphylococcus pasteuri
CTGAACGCCTTAGTGAGCGGTTGGACTATAATCGCCGCAGATATAGAAACTTGGACATTGTATAACGGATTGATTAGTTACATGTTAATCGCTAGTTTATTGGCCGGAGAGTGGATCTTAAGAAAGTGTTTCAAGTTAGAAGAAAAGTATGAATAGGGTTAAGCTTCCTTCTATATCGCCGAGTTACTCAGTCGCCATTCGAGATGAAGCATTGTCTAATGTAGATTGGTGGCAGCAAGTTCAGGCAAAGTATCATGAAATTGAGTCTACACCACATCAGCTATGGTTGTTGTTTGCAGAGGATAGT
>NZ_JAUOQO010000011.1:0-52377 GCF_030547725.1 Staphylococcus pasteuri
AAATAAAGAAGCCAGTAAATGAATTTGTTAAAACTCATTTACTGGCTATTTCTCTAGGGTTTATGTCCCAGACTCTTTATAAATATGAATGCTTATTATCTAATTTTCCATTTACCCAGAATATAATATTGAAAACATTTATTGATTCACTAACGTCTCTCTATTTTATTCTTATAAACAGTTTGTTAGGTAAATTATAACACTAGTTAGTGAAGGATTGTAAAATAGAATAAATAATAATGATTAAGAAGATAAGATATTTAAATACTCTTAATTGGTGATAATATATACAACTCATTTATAACAATTGGTGTTGCAATTTTTGCACTATTCTTCTTTGATTTTGACAACTTGTTTACCGAAATTATCACCTGTAAATAACTTTCTGAATGCAGAAGGTAAATTGTCAAAACCTTCATCTATCGTCACTTCAAATTTAATTTTACCTTCAGACACCCATTGTGCGAGTTGTTCGCTTGCTTCTTTAAAATGATCAGCGAATTGTGCTACTACAAAACCTTGCATTAATGCTTGATTTTTAATCAATGTTCCTTGGATACGTGGTCCAATATCGTCTTTTTCATTATTATATGCTGAAATTGCACCACATACCGGAACGCGTGCAAATCGATTTAAGTGTTTAAACACTTCATCAGAAATTGCGCCGCCTACATTTTCAAAATACACATCAATACCATCTGGTACAGCCGCTTCGAGTTGCTGCGTGAAATCATCTTGTTTATAATCAATGGCCGCATCAAATCCTAATTCATCTGTTAAATATGCTGTTTTCTGCTTACCACCAGCAATACCGACAACTTTTGCGCCTTTAATCTTAGCAATTTGTCCTACGACAGAGCCTACCGCACCGGATGCAGCTGACACGACAACCGTCTCGCCAGATTTTGGTTGACCAATTTGAAGCAATCCTGTATAGGCCGTCATTCCCGGCATGCCTAAAACACTCAAATATAAATGTAATGGTACATCTTTTGATGGCACAGGGGTCACATCGTCTCCATTCACTGTATTTATCTTTTTCCATGGTAATATGCCTGTGACATAATCGCCAACAGATAGACGTTCATCGTTTGATTGTGTGACTTTTCCAACAATATGACCTTGTAATGGCTCATTCACTTGGAAAGGTTGAACATAACTTTTTGTATCATTCATTCTGCCTCTCATGTAAGGATCTACAGATACATAAATGGATTCTACTTGAACCTCACCTGCATGTGGTTCTCGAGTTTCTATTGTTTCAAATCTAAATACATCGTCTTGAGGGATACCTTGGGGTCGTTTTGCAAGTACAATTTGTTGATTATTCATTTATTATTCCTCCAGATATTTATTCGTTGCGTCTGATAATGACAAATTACCATTGATGATTTGGAATTCGTGACCTTGTAATGCTTCATCAGTTAATACAGAAACAAGCACTTCTGCTACATCTTCTCTTGTAATAGACGGATTTTGTACATTTTCAAATTGCTTACTCATATTGAATTGTTGCGTTTCATGTTCGTTTGTTAAAGCGCCTGGATGCACGATAGTATATTTTAAATTTGCATGTCTTAAGTAGTCATCCGCATAATGTTTTGCAATGGTATATGGTTTCAAGTCGCCTGACGCATCAAAAGCTTCTCGACATGAGTCGTACGTTGATACCATAACAAAGTGTTGACGACCGACGTGTTCACTTGCTTTAATTGCTTTCACTGCACCGTCTAAATCTACTATGATTGTTTGATCGTCACCTGTGCTCCCACCAGAACCGACGGAAAAAAGGATTTGATCATACGGTTTAAATAATTCTGTTAATTCATCAATCGATTGTTTTGCAACATCAATGTAAGTTGCATCAATACCATCTGCTTTTAAAACTTCAACTTGTTCTTCTTTTCTAATACCGGCAGTAAAATCAACATCTCGTGCTTTCAGTTTACGTATAAGATGTTGACCGACGCCACCATTAGCGCCAATAATTAATGATTTCATGTGTATCGCTCCTTTATGAAATTATTGATTAGCTAAGATTTTTAAAGCATGTTCAGCAACAGCATGTCCTGATTGAGGATTTTGACCAGTCACAATGCGACCATCTACGACTGCGAAATTGCTCCAGTCATCCTCTTTTTTAAAATGTGCACCGTTACTAATGAATTCGTCTTCTAATAAATATGGCATGTATTCAGTTGTACCATTTGCTTGTTCTTCACTATTTGTAAAACCAGTCACGTCTTTATGATGAACGAGGTAATCCCCATTTTCTTTAATGTCGAGTAGACCCGCCGCACCATGACATACAGAAGAGAGAACGCCTTGGTTATTGTAAATACTTAACGCAATGTCGTTAAGTTCTTTGTTATTTCTAAAATCCCAAATCGCACCATGTCCACCTGCAAAGTAAATAGCTTGATAGTTGCTAGGATTAACCTCTTTTGGAGATAATGTTTGTCCAAATTTATTCATATAATTATGATCTGTGTAGTATTCCCAGTCCTCAGCTCCCATCATTTCAGGGCTAAGACTGATAGGATCAAGAGGCACATATCCACCGTTCGGACTTACGAAATCAACATCATAACCTGCGTCATAGAAATCTTTCGCAAAATGCGTAACCTCTGAGAACCACGCACCCGTAGGTCTGTCTAAATTATCGTATTTCGCAATGTTTGTTACAACAATTAAAGCTTTTTTCATTGTATTTCCTCCTCATTCATGTTTATATAGAGTACAATATCAGTTAAACCTTGATTTAAGAGAAAGGATATGCTTACATGAAACAATATTACATTGAATATGTCTCAGATTATTGCAATATACCTAAAAGCAAACTACGTTATTACGAGAAAAAGAATATATTGAAACACATCCATAGAGACAGCAATAACAAGCGTTTATACACAGACGACGATATCGAAATGATTAAATTTATCCAGTGTCTAAGGAATTTAAATATGCCATTAAAAGAAATTCAAAAAAACACTGACATGCTCTATCAAAATAAAATAGACATACAAAGTATACTTGGAGCACACTTTGAATTCTTGAATAAACAAAGAAATATGATAAGTGAACACATTTCTCTAATTGAAAAAAAATTGAAAATATAGAATGCTTAGAGCTATCAATTGTATGATTTTCTTGATATAAAGATTAATTTAAGAATAAAAATATGATTATTCACATAGTATAGGAGACTTTATTAATACTCAATTTAAAAGTCAGACAAAAAAGGTAAATAATATATAATTTAAAAAATCCAAACCCACTCAAATTAAAATTTATATTGTTATGAGTGGGTTTGAATTTTGGATATTTGTCAACTGAATAAATTTATTAACTAAATCATAGCAACAAATGCTTCATAGGGTTTTATATTATCTGTATTAATTTCAGTATCATAGTTATGCAATTTTAAATCGCCCTTGTTTAATTCAAGATCAGTTTTTAGACTTGCTGTTTGATTTGTTAGATTACCGACAATGACTGCTGTTTTATTACTTAATGTGCGAGTATATGCAAAGATACTGGAATTTTCTGAATCAATTAAGTTGAATTCTCCATACGTAAAGGTGGCATCTGATTTTTTAAGTTGAATTAAATCTTTGTAAAATTGCAATATAGAATGATCATCCGCTTCTTGTTGTTCGACATTAATTGAAACGTAGTTAGGGTTGACTGGGAACCAAGGTTCAACATTAGAGAAACCAGCATAATCTTCATTATTCCATTGCATTGGAGTTCGAGAATTATCTCTGTTTTCCATGCGGTGTTTCTCTAATAATGCATCAGTGTTTCCGCCTTCTTCTTTAACCATAAGGTATTCATTTTTAACAGATACATCGTTAAATTGCTCTATATTTGTAAACGGAAAGTTCGTCATTCCAATTTCTTGTCCTTGATAAATAAATGGTGTGCCTTGTTGTAGAAAGTAAACAACCGCATGACTTGTAGCTGATTCATACCAATATTTATTATCATTTCCCCATGTAGATACACGACGCGGCTGATCATGGTTTTCGATGAATAGTGCATTCCATCCAGTATTTTCAAGTTTTTTTTGCCAACGGTTCAATACCTTTTTATAAGTTTTAACATCGAAATGAGATTGTCCTGTATTCCATAAGCCTAAATGTTCAAATTGGAAAATCATATTAAATTTACCATTTTCTCTTCCAACCCATTCGTCAGCATTATCGGGATTTACTCCATTTGCTTCACCGACAGTCATAATATCATACTTACTTAATGATTCATCTTTGATTTGTTGTAACCAATCTTGAAGACCAGGGCGGTTCATATCAGCATCAAAAGCTGGGGCATATTTTTTACCCGGAGGAACGGGTAAATCTCCCATTTCCCAAGATTTTTTAAGATGCGTAATTGCATCTACACGAAAACCATCAATACCTTTATCGAACCACCAATTCATCATGTCTATAACTGCATTTCGTACTTCAGGGTTTTCCCAATTTAAATCGGGTTGTTTAACACTGAATAAGTGAAAATAATATTGTCCTGTATTTTCATCAAATTCCCAAGTTGAACCATTAAAGATACTTTCCCAGTTATTAGGTTCAGAACCATCATCCTTCGGATCAGCCCAATAGTACCAATCACGTTATAAACAATCTAATGGATTGTTGCAAAAAATCAATGTATATAGATTGTTATCTATATATATGATATTCTATATTAAAGGAGGTAGCAAATTTATGTCTTACAAGGAACTTTCATTACAATTAAAAACTTTATCCAATTCAAGTCGATTAGAAATATTAGATTTATTATCTTGTGGTGAATTATGTGCTTGTGATTTATTAGAGCATTTCCAATTCTCACAACCTACATTAAGTCATCATATGAAAATACTGGTAGACAATGAACTAGTGACTACGCGAAAAGACGGTACTAAACGTATGTATCAACTTAATCAAGAATACTTAGATGCAATCAATAAAGAATTAACTTATATTAGTTCCCCTACTCAACAATGTATGTGTAAAAAAATAAAGACAGGTGAATGTAAATAATGACTATTTTAGCGATTATTATTTTTCTTTTAACCCTCCTTTTTGTAATTTGGCAACCTAAAGGGCTAGATATAGGTATTACAGCATTAATTGGTGCTGTAGTTGCTATAATCACTGGCGTTGTAAGCTTTTCAGACGTACTAGAAGTTACTGGAATTGTTTGGAATGCGACTTTAACTTTTGTTGCAGTTATTCTTATTTCACTCATATTAGATGAAATTGGATTCTTTGAATGGTCTGCCATACATATGGTAAGAGCGTCAAAGGGTAATGGCTTGAAAATGTTTATCTTTATCATGCTCTTAGGTTCAGTTGTAGCAGCCTTCTTCGCAAATGATGGTGCGGCTTTAATACTGACGCCTATTGTTTTAGCAATGGTACGTAGTTTAGGATTTGATAAAAAAACGATATTCCCATTTATTATTGCTAGTGGTTTTATTGCAGATACTACGTCTCTTCCACTAATTGTAAGTAATTTAGTTAATATCGTTTCTGTTGACTACTTCCATATTGGATTTATTGAATATGTAAGCCGCATGATCATTCCCAATCTATTCTCTTTACTTGCAAGTATCGTTGTATTATGGCTATATTTCAGAAAAGTTATTCCTAACCATTTTGAAATTAAAAATCTTAAAGCACCTAATCAAGCCATTAAAGATCCAAAATTATTCAAGTTTTCATGGATTGTTTTATCAATCTTACTCATCGGTTATATAGTTAGTGAATTTATTCAAATTCCAGTATCGTTAATTGCTTGTTTGATTGCGTTTATATTTACTGTATTGGCCTATAAATCGAGAGTAGTAAATACAAAACAAGTTATCAAAGGTGCACCATGGAATATTGTGCTCTTCTCTATAGGTATGTATTTAGTTGTATTTGGTCTGAAAAATGTAGGTATTACTGCACTATTAGCTAATATTCTATCAAGCATATCAAACTATGGATTGTTTAGTAGTGTTATAGGTATGGGCTTTATATCCGCATTCCTTTCAGCCATTATGAATAATATGCCTACCGTATTAATTGATGCAATTGCTATTGGACAATCTGCAACTACCGGTTTAATCAAAGAAGGCATGATTTATGCTAATATCATTGGCGCAGATTTAGGACCTAAAATCACACCTATCGGCTCCTTAGCAACATTACTATGGCTACATGTTTTAACACAAAAAGGAGTAAAAATTTCGTGGGGCACATATTTTAAAACGGGTATTGTTATTACGATTCCTGTTCTGTTTATCACATTAGTTGGTTTGTACGTTACACTTATTATATTTTAAAAAAGAGGTGTCAATGATGACAAAGAAAATAATTTATTTTATATGTACAGGTAATTCATGCCGTAGCCAGATGGCTGAAGGCTGGGGTAAAAAAATCTTAGGTGATGAATGGCAAGTATATTCTGGAGGTATTGAGGCACACGGTGTCAATCCGAAAGCAACCGAAGCTATGAAAGAAGTTGGAATTGATATATCAAATCATACTTCTAATCTAATAGATAAAACTATACTAAACCAATCTGATTTAGTAGTAACTCTATGTAGCGATGCTAATCAAAACTGTCCTGTATTGCCGCTTAATGTAAAGAAGGAACATTGGGAATTTGATGATCCTGCAGGCAAACCTTGGTCAGAATTTCAACGTGTTAGAGATGAAATCAAAACCTCCATTGAATCATTTAAAGCTAGATAAACTTCAAGCGTCTCAATATGGTTGAGACGCTTTTTAATAGATTTTCTATCATATAATGCTCTTAAAAAATCAACTTAATGATTGCAATGACGATTAAAATACTTACAATCACTTTTTGAATAGAATCAGGTATTTTTTGTCCTATTTTCATACCTAGAGGTGTAAATAGTATACTACCTAAAATTAACGGTATTGCACTATTGATAGGAATATAACCCTGTAATAATTTAATCATAAATGCTCCAATAGAAGAGATGAATGCAATTACAATACTATTTGTAACCACCATGTTCATTGGTAATTTAAATATAACAAGTAGTACTGGAATAATAATAAATGCGCCGCCAGCTCCTACAATACCAGATACCAAACCGATGATACCACCTATTGTAATTAAAAGTAGACGATTAAACTTAATACGACTAGTAGATGGTGTAACTTTTATAAACATTAGAATAAGAGCTAGTAATGCAATAATAATATAAACCGTATTAACAAACTGAACATTTATTAAATTCGCTAAGATTGCACCTAGCATACTACCTATTACCATCCCACTTCCCATATTAAGTATAAGCGGTCTAGAAAAATTTTTATTTTTATATGCGTTTAAAGATCCACTCAATGTACTAAAAAACACCTGACTTGAAGTTAATCCTGAAGCAATATAAGCACTATAAGTAGGTAAACCAAATAATGGTGGTAATAATAAGAGAGCAGGGTAAATAACAATGGCTCCCCCTATACCGACTAATCCAGAAATAAATCCTCCTAAGATACCAATAACTAACATTACTATAATGGTGGTTATACTTATCATTTACTTTTTATCAATAATTCAACTGCTTCATTAATTAGTGCCTGAGAATCTTCACTATTTTCTTCAGACATTTTAACGCATTCTACTAAGTTTTCACTAATGATAATACCCATTAAACGTTGAATAGAACTTTTAGAGGCACTTAATTGACTAATGACGTCTTTACAATTTTTTTCTTCCTCCATCATTTTAATGACTCCATTAAGCTGTCCTTGTATGCGATGAATACGATTAATCATCTTTTTATTATATTCCAATATATTTCACTCCATATTAATTTTTAATAATTACATCATATTGATTAAATTTTAGTTTGTCAAATACCTATGCGGGTATTTGACAAACTATCTAATCCATTATAATATACCCCTATAGGTATTTAAAAGGAGGCAATTATGTCACAATATAAAACGAAACACATTAATGATTTCACTAAAAAAGAATTACAAGAATTGGGTTCTAAGGGTCAATTAATTGACGTTCGACAGCCTGAAGAATTTGAATTAGGACACATTAAAAATGCTTTATTACATTCAGTTGAAAATATAGAGACTTTTAAACAAAGCAAAAATAAAACTTACTATATCTATTGTAAAAGTGGTAATAGAAGTAGAAAAGCCAGTCAATTTCTTGCACAACGCGGATACGATGTGGTGAATTTAGACGGAGGTTATACCGCATACGAAGAACAACATCATAATGATAATTTATCTAAAGTAAAAGAAGATAGAGAAATTAAAGATAATCGTAAGACATTCAATTATAGTAATCTACAGTGTCCAGGACCTATTGTTAATATTAGTAAAGAAATCAAAAATATCGCTATTGGTGATCAAATAGAAGTTGTTGTGACTGATCACGGATTTTTAAATGATATTAAAAGTTGGGTCAAACAAACTGGACATACGCTTGTTAGACTCAACGATTTTGGTAATGAAATTCGCGCTATTATTCAAAAAGAAGAAAATAAAAATATAGAAGTGACACACACGAAAAGTGGAACAACAATTGTTTTATTTAGCGGCGAGCTAGATAAAGCAGTTGCAGCAATGATTATTGCTAATGGTGCTAAAGCCGCAGGTAGAGATGTAACCATCTTTTGTACATTTTGGGGCTTAAATGCACTTAAAAAAATTCAAAGTCAACGTATTAAGAAAAAAGGTATTGCAAAACTTTTTGACTTCATACTTCCAAATTCACCAATTAACATGCCTATTTCTAAAATGAATATGTTTGGTTTAGGCAATCTAATGATGCGTTATGTCATGAAAAAGAAAAATGTCGATACTTTACCTTCTCTTATTGATCAAGCAGTTGAGCAAGGTGTTAAACTTATCGCTTGTACAATGAGTATGGATGTGATGGGCATTACAAAAGAAGAACTACGCGATGATGTAGAATACGGTGGCGTAGGTGCATATATTGGATATACAGAACAAGCTAATCACAATTTATTTATATAATTAGAAAGGAATGATATTATGTTTTTTAAACAATTTTATGATAAACATTTATCCCAAGCATCTTATTTAATCGGTTGTCAAAAAACTGGAGAAGCCATGATTATTGATCCTATTCGTGACTTATCTTCATATATTCGAGTTGCTGATGAAGAAGGTTTAACCATTACTCATGCAGCTGAAACACATATACATGCAGATTTTGCTTCAGGAATTAGAGATGTTGCTATAAAGTTAAATGCTAATATCTATGTATCAGGTGAAAGTGATGACATATTAGGTTATAAAAATATGCCTAACCACACTCATTTTGTTCAACATAATGACGATATTTATGTAGGAAATATAAAATTAAAAGTGCTTCATACACCTGGTCACACGCCAGAAAGTATAAGTTTTTTACTTACTGACGAAGGTGCTGGAGCACAAGTTCCAATGGGACTATTCAGTGGTGATTTTATTTTTGTAGGAGATATCGGTAGACCTGATTTACTAGAAAAAGCGGTTAAAGTAGAAGGATCATCTGAAATAGGCGCTAAACAAATGTTTAAATCGATTAAAAGTATTAAAGACTTGCCAGACTACATTCAAATTTGGCCTGGCCATGGCGCTGGTAGTCCTTGTGGTAAATCTTTAGGTGCTATTCCAACATCTACGCTTGGCTATGAAAAACAAACAAACTGGGCTTTTTTTGAAAATAACGAAGCTACCTTTATCGATAAACTCATTTCTGACCAACCTGCACCACCACATCATTTTGCACAAATGAAAAAAATTAATCAATTCGGTATGAATTTATATCAACCTTATACGGTTTATCCAACTACAAGTACAAACAGATTAACTTTTGATCTCCGCAGTAAGGAGGCTTATCATGGTGGACATATTGAAGGTACAATCAATATTCCATATGATAAAAATTTCATCAATCAAATTGGCTGGTATCTAAACTATGATCAAGAAATTAACTTGATTGGAGACTATCACCTTATTTCAAAAGCAACACATACCTTACAACTCATTGGATACGATGATGTTGCTGGATATCAATTACCTCAATCTAAGATTCAAACACGTTCCATTCATAGTGAAGACATTACAGGTAACGAATCACATATATTAGATGTACGTAATGATAATGAATGGAATAATGGCCACTTATCTCAAGCGGTTCATGTACCACACAGCAAACTTTTAGAAACAGATTTACCTTTCAATAAAAACGATGTTATTTATGTACATTGTCAGTCTGGCATTAGAAGTTCGATAGCTATTGGTATTTTAGAACATAAAGGTTATCACAACATTATTAATGTAAATGAAGGTTACAAAAATATACACTTTTCTTAATATTTATACTAATGAAGAAGGACTATAAGTAGTTAGATATAGCTTATAGTCCCTTTTTATATTATTGGATACATATCTATTTAAAAATCATTTATGTATCCTCGCTTTATATCATTTAATAAATATTTTACATAGTGCATACCTTTTTTGTTTATTGATGTGTTCAAAAAACATAACAGCAATTCTTATAAACCTCATATGTTCTGATACGTTCAAAATCCCTTTATGATGAGGTTTATCGTATAAAAGTTAATTACATATTGTTTCATTCACTATGATTATCGTCATTTATAAGTAATATATTCAATGTTTCTATTACGCCATCTCTATCATTATTAATTGAAATTAAATTTGCTTTACTTTTAAGTTCTGGATAAGCGTTGTCCATAGCAACTTTGTATCGTGCATGCTCAAATAAAGGAACATCATTTAAACCATCACCTAATACAATCGTTTGTTCACTACTTATATTTAATAAATTTTGTAAAAAACGAATCGTTTTTCCTTTATCAACGTCTTTAGCTACTGCTTCGATAGCAGCTTGAATATGTTTACGTAAATATTCAATACGATAGTCATCATGAATATGTCCATAACAATGAATCGTCTAGTCTTAAATGATTCGTTTAATCAATGATACTTGTTCGCCAACTACAGTAAAACGACTACTAATTTTCAATCTTCTCATTTCATGTAATCGTTATAGTTACAAATTGAGTCGGATGTCAAAGTTTAAAGTCGGTAAATAAAAAATGCCCTATCATTCAGACTTTCAAATCTCAATGATAGGGTCAGTATAAACAGTTGTATTAATTATATTCATCTTCAATATCGCCAACGATTTCTTCAAGAATATTTTCTAAAGTAATGATACCTTTGAAATCAGCATTATCATAAACTGCAGCAATATGAACTTTTTTCTTTTTCATTATTTCCAAAATGTGCTTCAATGGCGTATTCAGTTTAACGTTGATAATTGGATTAACAAATGTCACTAACTTAGATGGCTGATCCACATTAAATAATGATTTGGAATGGATAAAACCAACAATTTGATCATCTTTAATAGCTGGATATCTTGTAAATGCATCTATTTTAATTTGTTGAATCGCATCATCAAAACGCGTATTTAAATTGAGTGTTTTGACATGTTCTTGATCGATCATAATATCTTTTGCGACTAAATTATCGAATTTAAATGCTTGATTAATATGGTGTAACTCACTGTCATTAATTTCGCCACCTTCATGGCTATCTTGAATTAATTGTTTCAATTCTTCTTCAGAGTGGAATACCTCACTCTCTTTAGCTGGTTTCATGTTGAACATTTTCAAGATTAATCGTGCTGCACCATTTAATAGCCAAATAAATGGATACATTATTTTATAGAAAAAGATGATTGGCTTCGCAAAGAGTAATGTAATATACTCAGCTTTTTGAATCGCAATGGTCTTAGGCGCCATCTCACCTACAACTACATGTAAAAATGTCGCGATAACAAACGCACCACCAATAGTAAATGGATGTATCCATGCTTCAGGAATACCTATACTACTGAATAGTGGGTTTAGAATAAATTCAAATGTGGATTCCCCGACCATACCAATACCTAAAGCGGTAATGGTAATACCTAATTGACAGGCAGCTAAGTATTCGTCAAGATGATCGACAACTTTTTTAGCAGCGATTGCTTTCTTCTCTCCTGCATTAAACAATTGTGCAATTCTTGTTTCTCTGACTTTCACGATAGCAAACTCTGTCGCTACGAAAAATGCCGTTAGGACTAATAATAATATAAAAGTAATCAGACTAAATAGGGTCCCCAAATATGTTCCTCCAAAATAAAAAATATAGACTTACTATTATATGAATTGTATCAACGTTTTTTATATAATCAAAATATTTAAATTTTAAATACTAATATAAATAGTGCTATCTACTAGAACAAGACAAACAAGCTGAATTCCCACATTATAATACTGATATGACTGCTAATGTGTTACAGACAATGTTCAAAGATATTGAAGAATTAGAGAAATAGCAATTGAAATCACTGTATCTAACGATTATCAATCGTATTGATATAAGGATAGATGAATATCATAAAAATTAATTTTACATCATCCTCAAATTGGATAATGCTTTTAATAAACAACTATTTAATAACCATCCACTCGACGAAGTGCTCCTCAGCACTTCTTCTTTATTTTTGCCGCAAACTATATATAACTATTGAATAAACAATGACTATTCTGTTATTCTTTCATTTATTTTATCTAACCAATTTTAGAATTCTCTTTATCAATTTCAATAACACTTATCTAATGAAACAGCCATTGTCGTAATTATTTTCATAACTACACGAAGCTTATATTGAAATTGCTAAAGAACATCCCACGATAATTTTTTACCGGGAAAGGAATGGGATTTGCAAATTCGAAGAAGCAGAAGGATTGTACAAGCACAATCCCAAAATCCCGTTATTCTTTATAAATAAATAATATATATAAGGAAGCAGAGACCCAATCCTATCATCAATACTTATAAATAATGAGTTGATTGTTCGTCAAAATGGGTGGGATTCCGGGATTTCCTTGTTACACCAACGTTTATCACGGGTTTTTATATAGAATTTCCTCATATTGTCAACGGGATTCTTAATAAATGACAAATCAAATATATCGATTTATATGTTACTTAAATATAGTATATTTGTTTTTATTATCGTTATATACAAAATCAATGAATATTATATACTAAAAATTAATATTAAAAATATAGTCACTGCTACATAAATATAGTATTTACAATTAATAAGATTCATTAAATACCAAAAATTTAAATTTATCATTTAAATAACTCTTGTTTGTTGTATAATTATTGTATGTAACTAAAATAAATATATAATAAAGGAGTTATTAATTATGTTTATTCTTGCTACATCATTGTCAAGTCAAGTAAATCCTGATTGGCGAACTTATGTTATGCTTTCAGTTTATTTCTTTATTTTACTTATTATTGGATACTATGGTTATAAACAAGCAACTGGGGATTTGAGTGAATATGTGCTTGGAGGGAGAAATATAGGGCCCTACGTCACAGCATTATCAGCCGGCGCTTCTGATATGAGTGGTTGGATGATTATGGGATTACCTGGAGAAGTTTATACTACAGGTTTATCAGCAGCATGGTTAGCTATTGGATTAACTATCGGAGCTTATGTTAACTACATACTTGTAGCACCAAGACTTCGTGTGTACACTGAAAAAGCGAATGATTCAATCACATTACCTAACTACTTTACACACCGTCTTAATGATAATTCTAATATTATTAAAATTATCTCTGGGGGTATTATTGTCATATTCTTTACACTATATACTCACTCGGGTATGGTTTCAGGTGGTAAATTATTTAATAGTGCTTTTGGTCTAGATTATCATACTGGTCTTATTCTAGTTTCGGTGATTGTCATTGCTTATACATTCTTTGGGGGATATTTAGCAGTATCATTAACTGACTTCTTTCAAGGTGTAGTTATGTTAATTGCTATGATTATGGTGCCAGTTGTCGCAATGATGCAATTAGGTGGCATTGATACATTTTCTCAAGCAGCAGATTTAAAACCAACTAATCTAAATTTATTTAAAGGTACCACTATTGTGGGAATTATTTCTTTCTTTGCTTGGGGATTAGGTTATTTTGGTCAACCGCATATTATAGTGCGATTCATGTCAATCAAATCCGTTAGTCAATTAAAAACTGCCAGAAGATTTGGTATTAGTTGGATGGCTATTAGTTTAATTGGTGCTGTATGTGTAGGATTGATAGGTATTGCTTTTGTTCAAGATAGAGGAGTTAAATTAAATGATCCAGAAACGCTTTTTATTTTAATGGGTCAAATTTTATTCCATCCATTGGTTGGTGGTTTCCTTCTTGCAGCAATTTTAGCAGCTATTATGAGCACAATCTCCTCACAACTACTTGTTACTTCTAGTTCACTTACTGAAGATTTCTATAAATTAATTAGAGGCGAAGAAGCTGCAAAAAAACATAAAAAAGAGTTTTTATTAGTAGGTCGATTATCTGTTCTTATTATAGCAATTATATCTATTATAATCGCATGGACTCCGAATGATACTATACTTAATCTTGTTGGTAATGCATGGGCTGGATTTGGTGCTGCATTTGGTCCACTAGTATTACTATCTCTCTATTGGAAGGGGTTAAGTCGTACAGGAGCTATTTCTGGTATGATATCAGGAGCAGTTGTCGTCATTATTTGGATTGTTTTTGTGAAACCATTGGGAGAATATAATGACTTCTTTAATTTATATGAAATTATTCCTGGATTTTTAACAAGTTTGATTGTGACTTATATCGTAAGTCTTATAACTAAAAAACCAAACAGAGATGTTGGAAAAGAATTAGAAGAAGTTAAAAAACTTATAAAAGAAAAATAACACTTTATCACTTAAAGAGGTAGAACAAGAAATTTTGGTTCTATCTCTTATTTTTGTATTTACAAATTTCATTTTATTGAAGTATATAGTTTTTATCAATTTCAATAACACTTATCTAATATAATAGCAAATTGCATTATCTATCTACTACTACATGATGCTTATATTGAAATTGCTAAAGAACATCCCACGATGATTTTTTACCGGGAAACAAATGGGATTTGCAGATTCGAAGAAGCAGAAGGATTGTGCAAGCACAATCCCAAAATCTCGTTATTTTTTATAAATAAATAATATATATAAGGAAGCAGAGAGATACACTCATCATTAATACGTATAAATAATGAGTTGATTGTTCGTCAAAATAGGCGGGATTCCGGTATTTCCTTGTCATAACAATGTTTTTAGCGGTTTTTTATATGGAATTTTCTCTTATTCTCACCGGGATTCGTAATAAATGACAAATCAAATATATATTATCCCAATGATGTATATCAACTACATCACTATCACACTATCTAGGAGGCAATGATATGAAAACAATCACTCAAGAACTCAAATAATATATAACTCGTCTTTTCCAACTATCTAACAATGAAACATGGGAATGTGAAGCGTTAGAAGAAGCAGCAGAAAATATACTTCCTACTCGCTTTGTAGACCATACCCCACTTGCTCATCTTACACTTGAAACTTATACCTACTATAACAATGAACTACATGAGCTAAGTATCTTTCCATTTCTTATGTACGTCAATAACCAACTCATCAGCATTGGTTATTTGGATTATTTTGATATGGACTTTCTCTACCTCACTGATATTAAAAATACGATTATCGATGAACGTCATCTACTAAAAGAAGGAGGGAATCGCCATGAATAATTGGATCAAAGTGGCACAAATATCTGTTACGATTATTAGTCAAGCAATTATCATCATGAAAGAAATTCAAGATGAGGTAAAATAATATGAAAATCAATCGATATATCACAAGAGGCATTAGTGAACAACTATCTCTAGAGCTTCAAATATTACTTTGGAATATGGTGAAAGAAAGAGATAATCACCCCCATACAGATTACCTACACATTTTTAGACTACAAGAAGATAAGAATATATTGTCAATCACACATGAACAAGAACAACCCGCTTGTACAGTGATAACGATGTACCCTCATTTAGATGGTGTATTATCACTCGATCCTACTACTGTTCTCATTCTTAATCAATTAGCGAATTCTGAACAATATGGCGCTGTATATTTAGTGAATTTATTTTCGAATATTAAAACGCCTGAAAATCTCAAACATATCAAAGAACCATACGATGAGCACACAGATATACACTTAATGAAAGCGATAAGTGAAAGTGACACAGTGATTCTAGCTTATGGCGCCTATGCGAAGCGGCCTATTGTCGTCAAACGTGTTGAGCAAGTGATGGAAATGTTGAAGCCTCACAAAAAGAAAGTTAAAAAACTCGTTAATCCAGCAACAAATGAAATCATGCATTCACTAAACCCTAAAGCACGTCAAAAATGGACATTAAAATAAAAAGGAGGGTTATCTATGAACCGTGAAACTACACAATCAGACTGGTGAACGGTTGCTAATTGTTTAGCGTCACAAAATTATATATCAATAGTAAAAGGGCTAGTACATCACTTCACAGCAATTGAAGATGAAGAAATATTGGGGAAAATCTATGAAGATTTTATGAATGACGATTGTATTACAACGGTACTTAATAATGATTTACAGACAATTATTAACCATTATCTATCAAAATGAAAACTATATTCTAATAAAACTAGAGCATCCTTCACTTTGCAGTGAGGGATGCTTTAGTTTATCCATTATTTCTCATTTTATTATTTTTTAATGCATTTTTATTACCAATAAATCTTACCAAATTATAATCCAACCTTAATTTAAAATTTTTATTGCTATAATTATAGCATAAAAGATAACTACTAAAACTGAAAAACCGCATCACTTATGATATGCTTCTGCGTATCGGTTAATGATGTGGTTTTTAATTATATAATTTCAATTAATAACGTAATGAACAGTTTTTTGATAAATGTTATTCTTCTAAAATTCTTTTTAATTTACACACTAAAAAATATCCTCCTTAACAATAATAAGTTATTTAAATTATTGATTAAGGGGGATATTTTTATATCTATTTATTTCTCAATCTAGAACTAGATTTTTATCGTGCTTTCAGTTCATTTACTGTCATCCATTTATGATTTTTAATGATTTTACCATTATCTTTGGATTTGTAATCAACTACGTAAACAGTAGTCTTTTTCACGTTATCTATATTGGCTGTAGCACCTTTCATATCAGACATATGACTTGCTTCTAATTTAACAGTATCGCCCTTACTAAATCCATCTTTAGGTGCATCTTTGATCTCTTCGTTTACGACCCTTTTATGATTGTTTACTTTTTCATTTCCACTTGTGGGTTTATAACTTACAACATAGGCATATGTTTTATACGCACCTTTTACAGTAGCTTCTGCACCTTTCATACCTGGCATATGTCCTGCTGTAATCGTTACTTTATCTCCTACTTTAAATTCACCTTCATTAGTCGATTTCATATCTTCAGGAACTTTACTTTCATCATTATGCTTCATATGGCTCTCACTTTTTTGGTCATTAGTGTCTTTATCTTTTTTCATCATATTAAAATTTCCCTATTGATTAGTTTGTTACTTTTACTTGACCCATCATTCCATTATCTTCATGCTCAAGTATATGACAGTGAAACATGTATGTTCCAGTATTTTTAAATACAACCTCTATTTTAGCTTTTTGTCCAGGTTCCAAAGATATAACATCCTTTTTACCCCTCATATCTTTTGGAGGTTTCTCCCCATCCACAGATAAAACTTTAAATTGCGTTCCATGGATGTGGAAAGGATGTTTCATACCACCCATTTTATCTTTGACGTTTTCAATTTCCCATACTTCTTTCTGGTTTAACTTTTGTGTAAAATCTATTCTGTTAGGATCGAATTTATTACCATTAATGGTAACATTATCATTCATACCTTCTAATTTTATTTTCTTACCTACTTTTGGTGTATTACTTTTGTTAGAACTTTTCTCTTTGTTACTAATCGGTAAAATTACAGTTTTATCATTATCAACCAGACTGATTTTCTCGCCTTTCATTTTAGATAAATCTATTACTATTTCTTTTCTTTCTGAAGGAGCTAAATTAATTTCTTTTAATTTTTTAGCGTTTTTTAATTGACCGCCATCTGAAGCAATATACTCAAAACTTTGATTATTACTTAGCTTAAGATTTAAATCTCGAGCATTAGAACCATTTAAAAGTCTCAAACGTATTTTCTCTTCTTTTGCTGTAAGTTTGGGGTTTACTATTCCGTTCACAAGAACAGTATCACCTTGAGTGCCATCTTCGTCTTTCGTTTTTGAATAATTTAATTTTTTAGATACAAATGTTTTATCTTGGATTATTATAGGCAAATCATTTTTTCCATAATTACTAGGATAATTATTCTTTTTACTATCTTCTATATATAATAATCCTGATAAGCCATTATAAACTTGTTTAGCTGTATTTGGAGAGGGGTGGGGGTGATACCATAACGTAGCAGAATCTTGATTAACCTCAAATTTTATAGTTTTTTCTTTTCCTGGTTTTATAACCTGAGAAGGCCCTCCATCCACTTTTCCATTTACTTCTAATCCATGCCAATGAAATGTTGTATTTTCATCTAAGTTATTTATTAACTTAATTTTAACTTTATCTCCTTTTTTTAATTTTAAAGTTGGTCCAAGTAAATTTCCATTGTAGCCTAGAGTATTAGAAAAATTATTTTTGTAAAACTCTGTCTTTCCTTCCTGAGCTTTTAATGTATAATTTTTATAACCATTGTTATCTTTTTTTGACTCTGCAACTTTAGGGAATATTATTTCATTTTTTCCTTGTGAAGAATTTAATTTCTTTCTTTCGTCATGATGTTTCATATTTGTCATATCCATTGTATTTTTCTTATCTTCTTTCATATTCATCATATCATTCTTACTTTCTGCGAAAGTATCATTAGACGCAATAATTGTTATGGAAAAAATTATAATTAAAATTGCAAAAACTTTATTATACATAAGGTTTACCTCTTTTATTTTAATTTTAATGTAAAAGCATTAATCGCTACTATAACTGTACTTAAAGACATTAATATTGCTCCTACAGCTGGTGATAAAATCAAGCCGATAAATGCTAAAATACCAGCTGCTAAAGGTACAGCAACAATATTATAACCTGCACCCCACCATAAGTTTTGCACCATTTTTCTCATAGTATTATTTGAAAGGGTCAAGAAATGAATAATATCTGATGGATTACTTTTAACAAGTATGATATCACCTGAATCCACTGCAACATCTGTGCCTGCACCAATTGCTATACCAATATCGGCTCTTATAAGACTCGGCGCATCGTTGATACCGTCTCCGACCATCATGACTTTATTACCGTCACTTTGATAATCTTTTATAATGCTTTCCTTATCTTCTGGCATGAGTTGTGCGTGGACATCACTAATACCTAATTCTTTTGCGACAGCGTGTGCCACTTCATTATTATCACCTGTAAGCATGACTGGTGTAATATTTCTTGATAGTAAATCAGCTACCATTTGTTTTGAGCTTTCTTTAATTTGATCTCCTTGAGCAATCATGCCAATGACTTGTTGGTCCTCAATTAAATAACTGATTGAATTACCTTGTTGAGCTAATTTAGTAAACAAGTCATTGTCATAATTAAGTTTATGTTTATCAAGATAAGAGACATTTGTTATTTTATATGTTTTATTATCAATTAGACCTTCTAATCCGACACCTGGAATATTATTAACGTCTTGTGGGTTAGTAAATGAAACATTTTTACTTTTCGCAAAATCAACAATACTTATAGCTAATGGGTGATTAGATTGACTTTCTAATGAGGCGAAAAGGCTTAATATTGTATCATTACTCAAATCATTTTTAAAGCTCTCATAATGATTCACAGAAAAGTTACCCTCAGTTAAAGTACCAGTTTTATCCATCATTACATAATCGATATGTTGAGCTATTTCTACAGACTCTCTATTTTTAATAATTAAACCGTTATGTGCACCAATTGAAGTAGAACGTGCAGTGACTAAAGGTATTGCCAAGCCTAAAGCATGTGGACAAGCAATGACTAACACAGTTACAAGACGTTCTAATGCAAAATCAACATCATTTTGAATGAGCATCCAGACAATAAAAGAAATCACGCCAACACTTACAGCAAAGTAGAATAAATAACCCGCTACTTTATCAGATAACAATTCAGCACTAGATTTATCATTTTGTGCTTGATTAACAAGTCCCATAACTTGAGAAAGATATCCATCTTCTCCCACAGCTGTAACCTTGACTTGTATTGTTCCAGACCCATTAATAGAACCCCCGATGACGTTGTCATTTTGATTTTTTTGTACTTTTTTAGATTCTCCAGTGACTAGGGATTCATCTATAGATGTTTGTCCTTGAACGATAATACCATCTGTTGGAATACTTTCTCCGGCTTTTACTTCGACGATATCATCAGTCATGATGTCTGATATTTTAACTTCTTCACGTTGGCCATTATCCATAACTTTAATAGCACTATTAGGTAACAGTTCTGCCATTTTCTTTAAAGCATCTCCAGCATTTCCGACAGCATTCATTTCTATCCAATGTCCTAATAGCATAATTAAAATTAAGGTTGCTAATTCCCAAAAAAAGTCCATTGTATGACCAGTTGCACTACTAAAGTTATTCATATAAAAAGCATACAAGCTATAAATATAAGCTACTGAAATACCTAGGGCAACTAAGGTCATCATGCCTGGTTTTTTTGTAGCAATTTCATCTTTACCACCAGACAAGAACGGTTTACCACCATAAAAGAATAAAATTGTACTTAATATTAACACTACCCATTCAGAACCTGGAAATGTGAATTGAAAAGGTAAGTTAACACCCATCATTGGCGATAAAAGAATGATAGGTATTGCAAAAATTAATGAAACAAAAAACTTAACTTTAAAATTTCCATGATGATGTGCATGGCCACTATGATGATGATGTGAGGCATGGTTATCATGATGCATTTGATTAGAATGATTCATGTGATTTTGATGATTATGCGCTTCACCATTATTATTCAAATTAACCCCTCCTAATGAAAATGTTATAGTAAAGTTACTTATACTATAACATATACCCCAATGGGGTATAAATAATTTCGATTTATCTCCATTTATGGATTTATTTATATCATTCTGAAAATGATGTCTATACGTCCTACATTAGACCTTGTCATCGATGTTTAAAATAAGGTTTTAATTAAAAAATCTCATCTGAATTATCGCATGACAATACACTCTGACCAAGGTTAGCATTATCAACACAAGTCATATATTAATATGCTTAAAGAAAATAACGTATTTCAAAGTAGGTCTAGAAAAGCAAATTGTCTAGATCATTATTTAAAGAAGCCAGTAAATGAATTCATAATAAACTCATTTACTGGCTATTCTTCTAGTATTTATATTCAGTCTTTTCAAACTATATTAATCATTTTTTAATTCTTAAATTCTACGCCACAATAGCTGCATTTTATTAAAGATACTATATATTCAATCAATTTCAGAGTGAGTTATATACAACCTCATTTATAGTATGAGTCTGCTTATCAGTGATTTTGCTAAAAATTTTATATCGCTTAAAAAATAGACAAGTTAGTATTTAAATAACTCGCCTATATGTTTTCAGAAATATCATTTAATTCAAAAATTATGTTATTTAAATTCTAAACTAATATTAAATGATAGGTTTCTGTTTACAATAGATTTATCAGCGCCTTGTTTGGTTCCTCTATTTTTATGGGATGTTTTATATTCCTGAGACTCTTGCCAATGTTTGTAAGCTGCTTCGTCTTGCCAAAACGTAATGATAACATGATGTTCATGTGTACTATGTGGCTTTAGAAATAATAGATTTTCAAACCCTTCAGTATTCTCTAGATGTTTATCTCTATTTAAGAACACACGCTCGAAGTCTGCCTCTAAACCAGGATTAGCATATAAATGGTTTAAAACTGCATAACCATATTGTGGCAAATCATTAATTTGTTCTAATATAGTATAGTGGTATGTCACATTAAATCTATTAATAGTTACCTCATTATTATTTTTGTCTAAATAAATACGATGTATTTCATTTTTTAACAAATGAATCACTCCTTTTTATTGGATGACATGTCAAAATTGCTTAAATTTATCCATAACATAATCTCTACTATTTTTATGATTCACGATAGTCTGTGGATAATCTTTTCCAATTTCAATATGATGAACTACATCGTTACTAAAGTAACGAGTTTCTAGGAACACTCATGACTTGATTTACTTATTTCAAAGTAAATCAGTGGTCTAAGCTATTTGACTAAGGCTTGTCCCAAGCCTACATTTCTTATATTTTTCGCTGCGTTAATATCTCTATCATGTAAAGTATGACATGATGAGCAACGCCAATGGCGTATATCTAATGTTTTTTTGCCACTATCATGACCACAATTAGAACAGAATTGTGAGGTTTTATATGGATTGACACAATGTAACTGTTTGCCGTATCGTTCACATTTATATTTTAATATTATTTTAAATTGATGCCATGATTGTGAGGCAATAATACGTGCTAAGTGATGATTTTTTAACAGATTAGATGTTTTCAAATCTTCAATGACAATCACATCATAGTTTTTGACTAAATCTGTCGTGATTTTATGAATATAGTCTTTACGCGTATGAGCTATTTTTTCATGAATACGAGCGACTTGTTGACGTGCTTTCTGATAATTTTTTGATTCTGACAATGACTTATCTTCAGCTTTGGCACGTAATCGACGCCTTGCCATTCTTTTTTCCCAAACATGTAACTGTTTTTGGTATTTTAAATGCAACCTTTGAGAACGATATTTATGACCGTCAGATGTAATCGCAAAATCAGAAACGCCTAAATCTATACCTACAGTTTGATGTGTTTTAGGTAAAGTTTGATTTTCACTTGTAACTAAAACAGACATCATATACTTACCACTTGGTTTTTGTTTAATAGTAACTGATTTGATACGTTCATTTTCAATATGAGGTACACTCATTCTACACTTAACCCAACCTAATTTAGGAAGTTTAGCATAACGTTGATTGCCATTAAAACGTATATTCTCCCCTCTTATTGTACTTAAATAAGACTGTACCGTTTGTTTTCTTGATTTAAATTTAGGATAGCGACAACCTCCTTTAAAGAAACGGTCAAATGTATCAGATAATGTTTTAACAGAACATTGAATCGCGACACTGTCTACATCTTTTAACCAAGGATATTCCCGTTTTAACTGAGGGATTAATGAAGATAGTTTTGAATAAGATAACATTTTAAGGTTAGCGTTATTTTGATATCGTTCTTTTAACATACCTAACATTTGATTCCAAATGAATCGTGTATGACCAAAAGTCATTTGTATCAGTTCAGCTTGTTTTTGATTTGGATATAGTTTACATTCGATTCCTTTATACATATGTGTCACCTCCTTTTACACTTATATGATAACACACATATGACTTTGTTTAAACCAATATTAAATGCTATAATTAAGGTTTATAGGAGGTTTCATATGATTGTTAAAACAAGAACGAATGTGTATGATTTTAATTTTCATCTTGTATGGGTGACTAAGTATCGTGCTTCAATTTTTGATACAGATTTAAAGCGTAATGAGATGAAACGTATACTTGAAAATATATCTCATCGTTACGATATCACTATTCAAGAAATCGAAGTGATGTCAGACCATATTCACATGTTACTAAGTTTCAATCCCAAACATGCCCCAAGTTCTATTGTTAAGACGCTCAAAGGACGTTCTGCGAGAGAATGGTTTCAACTATTTCCCGAGACGAAAAAACAACTATGGAATGGGCATTTATGGTCACCCAGTTTTTTCATGTCGACACTTGGTAATATGTCTAAAGATGTTGTAGAACAATACATTCAAAATCAATTGACAGAGTACAATGCAGGTCGCCCAAGACAATGATTCAACTCGGTACTCAAGTACCGAGTTTTCTCATTTGGCGACCTCTAATAAAATACAATTTATTTATCTCATTTTGATGCTTCACTATATATTGAAAAAGTGGATTATCTTTCGTTCTAAAAACTCTGTTAAGTATGACTCCTAAATGGATTTTATTGCTTCCCAGCTTTTTTCATACAAATTCACTTTATCATTGTCCTTTAACTTAAGATTGTGTTTTCAATCATATACCCGTTTTAACTTTTGTATAATTCACTTAAAAATAAAATAAATTTTAATACCTTACATATTATAGGCAACTTCAGTGTATATTATTATCAGAGGTGATTAAATTATGAATAACGAACAATTACAAAATGAAATTGAAAATATATTAAATACATCAAAAATAGGTGTTCTATCTACTGCACATAACAATACACCTAATAGTAGATACATGATATTTTATAATGATGGACACACACTTTATACTAAGACAAGCATTGAGTCTAAAAAAATTGATGAATTGAAAGATAATCCCAAAGCTCATGTACTTATAGGTTACGATGAAACGAATAATCGTAGTTTTCTAGAAATTGATGCTAATGTTGAAATACTGAAAGATCAAGAGACTATTGATTGGATTTGGAACAAACAAGATAAGTCCTTTTTTGACTCTAAGGATGATCCAAACTTGTGTGTAATTAAAGTAATACCAAAATCCATAAAAATTATGAACGATAAAAAATTAGACACACCACAAACCATTACGTTCGATTAGTTAAAAAGGCGAGCCTGGGACATAAATAGATGTCTCAGGCTCGTTTTCAATTTGGCAGTAGGTGACTGAATTGAAAATGCGATTATATCAAGCTTTTTTCAATTCTAGTCACCCTTGCCGGAGTGGGACTACGAAATCTATATTAGAAAATTTGATTTCTGTCCCACCCCCGCTTTTTATATACCATTATTAATATCTTCTAACATAGCATCAACTGTAATTTTAGCACTCGTCAGTACAATTGGCACTCCTGCCCCTGGATGAACACTAGCTCCAGCAAAATACAAATTTTTGTAATCTCTGCTCACATTAGGCGGTCTGTAATAGTTACTTTGCGCTAAAGTAGGCATTAAACCAAAGGCTGCTCCAAATTTAGCATTATAATCTCCTTCAAAATCCTTAGGTGTATAAATAATTTCTGTCACAACTTGCTTTTTCAAATCTTCTAACGCTTTAATCGTAGAAAGCTTATTGTAAATAATATCTTTCACTTGTGTGATTGTTGACTCATCAGACCAATCCGTATCACCTGTTTTCAATTCTGAAACGGGCATCAGCACATAAATACCTGTTTGACCTTCTGGCGCTAACGACTGATCTTCCACACTAGGAGCGTATACATATATTGATGGATCTTGGGATATTTCGCCAGAAAATATTTCATTGATATTATTATCAAAATCCTTTGAAAATATAACATTATGTAACAAGATATCTTCAGATAAATCTTTATCAACCCCTATGTACATTAAAAAGGCTGAGCAAGAATAGTCCATATTATCAATTTTCTGTGTCGTATACTTCTTAGGATGATGTTCATTTTTAATTAAAGATGAAGTAGCATATGGGAAATCAGCAGTACAAATTATTTTGTCATACTTTTCTATATGTCCGTTTACTTTTAGTCCCTCCGCACACTTATACCTACCATCAATGATAATTTCTTCAACGTTTGCGTTGGTATAAATTTGAGTATCTAATTCTTCATTTAGCGTTTGAAGTGCTCTGACAAAGCTATACATACCACCTTTTATAAAGTGAACACCAAACATTAACTCTATCATGGGTATAATTGAATACAATGACGGGCTTCGTTTAGGGTCGATACCTATATATAATGTTTGAAACGCTAAAATCTTTTGGATTTTTTCATTATCAACATATTTTTCAATTAAATTATCTGCTTTATCAAATGTTTTGAGTTTCATACCTTGATATATAGTAAAAGGATTATAAAAATCTGTAGGTTTCCTAAACGTACGTTCTAGAAAATATTTTCGTGCTATTTCGTATCTTTCGTATATATCTGTTAAAAAGGACATAAAACCATGTGTAGAGTTAGATTCAATACTTTCAAGCATATCTCTTAATTGAGCAAGATCTGTAGGAACGCGAATTTGATCTGTTTCACTAAAATAAACATCATATATATGTGATAATTGTTTAATTTCCAAGTAATCATTCATATTTTTTTGAGCATAATTAAAAACGTCTCGATAAATCTCAGGCATCATTACGATGGTTGGTCCCATATCAAATGTAAATCCATCTTGCTTGATCTGATTCATCCTGCCACCTATTTGTTGGTTCTTTTCATATAAATCTACTTGGTGACCGTTTGCTGCTAATCTTGAAGCTGCAGCTAAACCTGAAACACCGCCGCCTATAACTGCAATCTTCATAATGTTTCACTCCTATTATATTTCGCACTAAGTTCATGATAAATTTTCATTTTTTTCAATTTGCTTACATATACTTTCTTATGCAACGTATAGTTTGCCTTCCTTACTTCCACAAGTATTTCATGATAAGCTATCGCAGCTAATTCGATAATGTAACGTACCTCTTCGTCAAAATAATTAATACCGTTTAATGCAATATCATATAACCTAACTGCCTCTGTAGCGTAACTTTCCCACAGTTCTATATAATTTGGCGTAACTCCTTCATAATATATAGAATGTAGATTAACTCGATATTGAGCTAATTTTTCAACACTTAGATAAATTCTTCCATTTTGAAAATCTTCGCCGACATCTCTTAAAATATTAGTTATTTGCATTGCCTTGCCTAAAGCAATCGCAGCTTCTTCAGCTTGCTCGAAATTATTTTCATTTGATGAAGTTAATATAGGAGTTAACAATTCACCGACAGTACCTGCCACACCATAGCAATACTCATATAAATCTGAATCAGTTTTCATTTCTTTTAAAACTAAATCTTCCTTCACATATTGAATTAAAGATTCAAAAGGTTTTTTAGGTATTGAATATGTATTCAATGTATTACTTAAAGCATTCATAATAGCTGTATCACTTTGATACGCTTGAATATAATCACAATCGCTATAAATCACATCTAAATCTCTAGCTATGCCGTTTAATTGCTCAAGATCTTTGTATTTATCAATACTGTCATCTATAATTCTGCAAACTGCATAAATAGCCCAAATTGCTTTTTTCCTTTTTAAATCCAAAAAATCAAAGGCATATGAGAACGTTATTGAATGTTCTTTCGTTATATTGTGACAATAATTATCATCTCTCTCTAATTGATTCATTTATTGGCCTCCTCAGTAAACCTAGAACTTCTTGACATTTGTATAAAAAACTAACCTATAAATCTATTCTACGGCCTTTCCAATATATACGTTTGAATACATTGATATCTAACAATGATTTAAAAAATATCACGACAAAGCATATGAAGAGCAGTGGATGACATAAACTCGCAACGATATTAAAATTTCCTGTTCTTCGGATAAATATATGAAATTGTATCGTATATATAAAATATAGAGTAATAGCTAATAATATATATAACGAGCCTAAATTAATTGAAAAAATTATCGCTAAAACTGTTGTAAGTGAACCAAATAGCCATAAAAATACAAACGTAAGCGTAGACTTTTTAGTTACTTGAGAGCCAAGTGCAAAGTGTTTACTCCAACCCTCTAATAGCGCTTTATATCCTTGAGCATACATTCTAAAATTCACTACACCTTGGCCTTCATGCAAACTAACTGGCAAACCTTGCTGATTATATGCTTTACTTATTGCAAAGCCTTCAATGATTTGATTTTTAGCTTTCAAATGTCCTTGTGTCAATTTATAATCTTGCTTATTTGTCACAAGGACTGGTCCAAACGCGCCTTGCTCATTATTTGCTGATTTCGTGATCGAAAATTGATTCATACCTACGATTGTCATTAAATTAAAAATCGCCGATATATTTTCATATAGCTTTTTTATCTTGTGATAAGGTTGTATTGACAACAAACCTTTACCACCTTGTAAATCATATTGATTGGCTATATTTTGAATACTATCATCACAAGCAAACTGAACATCAGCATCAACAAACATTAATAAATCATGCGTTGCATATTTGCTACCTTGCCAACAAGCATGTGACTTACCTTGCCATGTAGTATCATTTTCAACAGTATATACGCTCGCACCATAATATCTAGCGACAACTTGTGTCTCATCAGTTGAACCATCATCCATAACAATTACTTCTATTTCTTGCTTTTTACTTATACTGTTAAGTAATTTAGGTAAGTTCTCCGCTTCATTTCTAGCAGGTACAATAACACTGACGGCTGTCTGACCTCTTTCTTTTCCGGAGTTATTTATAATCGCTCGACGCGCATACATACACATTCCACTTATTAGTGATAGTATCGTCAATACTATTGCTATTATATAAAGTATCATTCAGCCTCAACTACTTTCTCCATTAATAATAGCTTCTGCTACTTGCATACCACTCAAAGTAACCATAGGCATACCAGCGCCAGGATTTACAGAACCACCTACAAAGTACAAATTTTTGAAGTACTGACTTTTTTTAGGAAATTTAAAACCTTTATTTTTCTTCTTATTGGATACTACGCCATATATAGCTCCTTTATTAGAATTGTATGTATTTTCTATATCATGTGGTGTCCATACGTCTTCATATACAATGTGCTTTCTCAAATCTTTCAAGCCCATGGACTCTAATTTATCCAATATACGTTCTTGGAATTGCAGATATTCTGCTTCACTAAATGACTTACTCTGAATGTACGGTATGTGTGGCAATATTTTTATATTCTCGTGTCCCTCTGGCGCCTGTGTCTTATCTGTTTTATTTGTATTCACTACATAAATAGTCGGATCTTCAGGCAAAACATACTGGTGAAAAACTTGATCATAATTAACTTTAGAATTACTTGAAAAGAAAAAGTTATGATGTTGAAGCTCTGGATAACTTTTGTCCACACCAAGATGCATGACATAACCTGAACTAGCTGGCTCAAATTTACGTTCCAATTTGTTTATTTGGTTTGCATCAAAATTCAATAAATACTTATAAACAGGGATTACTTCCATATTAGATATAATGTAATCTGCATATATTTCCTTATTACTTTCTATTGTTATCCCTGTCACCTTATTTTGACTATTATAATTGATACGTTTTACAGGGGTGTTAAAATGTATGCCCACACCTAATTTTCTCGCTAATTGTTCCATCGCTTCCGCTAACTTATGAATGCCACCATCTACGTACCACAAACCTTCCTCATGTTGCATTTGAGGTAATAAACTCAATACAGCCGGAGCATCATAAGATGAGGAGCCGACATATTTTATGAAATAACCTAGCATTTCTCTTAAATATGGGTTATCTACCCTTTTATTAATGGCTTGTTGCATTGTATGAAAATAATCGAATTGCTTTAAAGCTGAAAATGGACCATGATAACGAATAATTGCAAACATCGTATCTAATCCCTTATCAAAGTAGCTTTTTTCAGCAACTTGATGTATCTTTTGTGCGTAACTAAAAAACGAAGAAAGTTGCTCTATATCTTTATTTGTTAACGATTCATTATTTGTTAACATATCTTCCATGGATTCATATAAATCTAAAATTTGGCCATCTGGGTAAACGTTTCTAATCTGTAAACTTAACTTACGAATGCTAACATAATCTTCTAGCCTTTCATCACATCGTTGAAATAAGCGTTGAAATACTTTAGGCATGGTTAAAATTGATGGACCGAGATCAAATCCATAGTCATCTATGTCTAACCTATTTACCTTTCCACCGATATGCTTATTTTGTTCATATAAATCCACTTGATAGCCTGCTTGAGCCATACAAATTGCGCTAGCAATCCCTCCCAAGCCACCTCCTATGACAACCACTTTCTTATTTCCCATTTAATCACCTTTTCTTTTTTGTAATTTATTATAAATACGTATTAACTTAGGGCGATTATAGCGCTGAACAATCATACAAGGCAAATTAGCTATAATGACATATATAAAATTAATTAGTTTAACACTTTTTGACGCTTTAAAAAACGCAATAACAGGAAATATGGATAGCAGATGAACCACCTCTGCACGTCTAGTTTCTAATATAAATCGCTGTATATCATTCATATTTTTAGATAGATCGAAAGTCGCTTTACTACTGATATTAGGGTTAAGATTTTGACCGTCTGGCAAATGATTTTTCCAATATTGCACTTTAACTAATTGTTGCCATAATTGACCTTCTTGTTCAATATTCCAACTTCGAAAATACTTATTATCTTTTTCTAAGAACTTATAACTAATACGAGTACCAAGTTGAGCAATAATCATTTGAACTATAAACCAATATAGCGCAATATATATAATCTTTTTCATCAATTTAATGCTCAGATTTCGCTGTATAGCTTGGGTTATCTTTATTTAAATACCAATTACCAGCTGTTAAATAAGTAGCAAAAGTGCTCCAAAGCATATATGGAACTAGTAAAATGCCAGCAACTTTTTTTACATTGAAAAATTTTACAGTTGTTGTAACTACTGCGCCCAATAATACAACACTCTCTATCAACGCACTAAAGCGTAATTTATATTTGAAGTATAATATCGACCATAGATAATTCAGGCTTAATTGCGTGTAATAAGCACCTTTCAAATCGTTACTAGTAGATTTATTAGTCACTAATGCATAAGCTACGCCCATCGTTGTATAAAGTATTGGCCATACAATTGGAAAGACATAGCCGGGTGGTGAAAAAGATGGTTTAACATTATTTTTATAATCTTTTCTCGCGTTTTTCACTGCAAATTTCCCTATAAATTTACCGCCTGTAATAGGAGTTATAACTTTTATAATTGTTTTAATTATCTCTTTTGATTTCATAGTCGATCCCCTCTTTTTTTGTAAAAGTAACTAGCCTTTATTTTAGCCGTTACAATTCGGCATTAGACATGTTATTTTTTCTAGCTAAATACTTTTTCAATCCATATACTTTCAAAACAATTGCACCTGTAATAACAATTGGCAAAATAAACTTCTTCATATTAAAGTATTCTCCTTTATTAGTTTTTTGGCTATTAATCTTGAATTTAAAAAGATTCATTACACTTTTATGAACTTTTGCTTGAGTATACTTATATACCCACCAAGGTAACGTCGGTTCATATTCTTGTAACGCTATGATACATGCGTCACTATTAGGTAATCTTCTAAACTCTAATCTCGCATTACCACCATCTGAATCTGAAGCGAAATCTCCACCAACAATTCGATATAAAATTCTCTCATTATTAGAAGCTTTAAAATCTTTACTTAATAATAGTAAGTCCTTATTTAAACACGGCACACTAATCGTAAAGTTATCTTCGTTAAAATCACTATTAACGACATTTAATGTAATTCTATTTAAAAAATTTGCATATGATTCTGCCAATTGAATCATATTTACATCTTTAGGTAAGACTACCCTTGATATTGCTCTAACATCTTTAATATCGCCCTTACGTGATGACTTCCCTTTCTTTTGTGTCTTAGTTTCTTCTTCCAAGGCATTACGCACACTTTCCTTATAATCAATCTTGCCTATAGAAATGTCTTTCACAATATTTTCATCATTTCTAATCATATCATGAATTAAGCTATCCATTAACGGATAGACCATTTCTTTTGGAACACCTGAAATAAGTTTCACCCAATATTTACTTAGCCAAATGGGAATAATAGGCAAATCTATCGTAGGTAATCGTTTATCTAGTACCTCTGCAGTTTGCTTGAATAGATCTTTATAAGTCATATGACTAGGTCCACCAATATCTATCGATTCGTTCTCATTTGGATTACGCTCTACAATTTTATATAAACCGTCAATCACGTCGTCTATTGCAACTGGCAATGTTGTATTATAAGCCCATTTTGGTAGTAACAGGCCAGGTAATCTTTCTACTAATTTTTTTAATATAGGGTAAGAACTTCCTTTAGAGCCTATAATCAAACCAGCTCTTAAAGTACTTACTGGTACACCATATGATCCTAAAATCTGTTCGCATTCTAAACGGCTTCTTAAATGTGGTGATAATTCATTTGTATTAGGTATCAAACCACTCATAAATACAATATGCTGAACTTTGTTATAACTTGCGGCTTTAGCAAAATTATCAGCTAATAATGCATCCATATCTTCAAAGCTCGCCTGCGTCAACTTAGCTGAAGGCATCATAGAATGGACAAGATATATAGCGATATCAATATCCTCCATTACCTCAGTGATTTCATTTAAATCAAACAAGTCAGCTGCCTTCCAAGTAACATTTTGTTCATTTGATTTATTTTCTATATTTCTAGAAATAGCTATAATTTCATAGTTATCTTTTAATTTATTCATTAAGTGACTACCGATATATCCCGAAGCGCCTGTTAATAATATTTTTTTCATATATTTAGCCTCCAAATAGAAAAAGATGAGCAGGTAAACTTTACCTCAGCTCATCTTTAACTTAACGAGCTCACTTGCTCATTATCTTAATTGACAAGAGCTCCAAGTCTCTTATTTAAAATTTAACCCTTCTTAAAGCTTTTCAATCTTTATTTATAATAATTAATCAATAAATTTATCAAACCACAAGAATTTGACTAAAAAAGGAATAATCTTACTTGCTTTAATGATGTCACTAGTATAAAAAATTCTTTATCTTTTCCTGTATAATCTGGAATTAGTACCATATTTGCTTTGGTACTATATAATCACTTTCGATTTAATATATATCTTGATATTATTGAAAAGTATTTGAGCAATTTAAGTTTATTTTTACAATGTATCTACTACAACTTTATATTTTAAAAGTCATCATTTTCTATTTTATACATATATTCTTTGGCTCAGGCTGATGTAGATATATACTTTGGTTCACCGTAATGATTCAATAATTTTTTTGCTCACTGACTTACCGTCTAATAAGAAGAAAACACCATTCGTTTTATGATTAGAAACCTCGTAATATGTTGGATCGTGTAAATCTTTATTATTTTTAGCTAATGCATTTTTAGTAATCTTGTTATTATTAATCTTGAAGTTATCAGCTTTTTGAGATGTTTTAAAATTCTTATCTAGAATAAAATTACTTTGATTTGCTGTATAACCACTGTAACTATAATAAGGTTTCACAGATTCTTGCGCATGTGCTTGAGTGATATTAAATAATTCGGGCGTTACGAAAAAGCCCAAAACTAAACTACTAGCTAAAATAAAGTTAGAAACTTTTTTCATAAAAACCCTCCCCTCATATTTGTCTTACAGGTCACGTTATTACATTAATGTTACAATGTTGCGATAGCATCACATGATAAAATACATTTTTTATTTCTTCTTACACTCATACAAGCAAATTAACTTATGCTTTTCTTAATTTAGAAACTTATCACTATAGAAAAATTGAAAAGTAAATGTCTGATATGATCTTATTTAAACAAAGAGCACATAAGCGTTGTCAAGAGAATCATTTGATATACGTCGATTTTAAGTGTAAATATTAAAAAATCGCCTGGAACAAAAGTAATGTTCCAGGCGTGGCTATGATAAGTCTTATAATAGTTTCGCAAGTGCGAACATGACAAATTGTAATGGTAAACGAATGACATGCTGCTTAACACTATCTGTTTCATCTCTTTCATCTTTGTAAGAGATGTTCTTACGTGCAGCGTAAATATTTGCAGGAAATACGACCCAAAGGAATCCTTGTACTACTTTTCTTACGCGTGATCTATTTTTAGCACCGAGTACATAAAAAGCAATTATAAATTCTAATATGCCCGAATACTTAACTATTGTGTGTTTGAAAGATAAATAGGACGGCACGATTTTTAAAAACATATCTTTATTTTTAAAGTGTGCAACACCACTTTTATAAAACAGTAAACTAAATATGAATCTTACTATGATATTTTTCATAGTCTTCTCCTATTCTTCAGCGACTTTGACAACTTGTTTACCAAAATTCTCTCCTGTGAATAACTTTCTAAATGCAGAAGGTAAATTGTCAAAACCTTCATCTATCGTCACTTCAAATTTAATTTTACCTTCAGACACCCATTGTGCGAGTTGTTCGCTTGCTTCTTTAAAATGATCAGCGAATTGTGCTACTACAAAACCTTGCATCAATGCTTGATTTTTAATCAACGTTCCTTGGATATGTGGTCCAATATCGTCTTTTTCATTATTATATGCTGAAATTGCACCACATACCGGAACGCGTGCAAATCGATTTAAGTGTTTAAACACTTCATCAGAAATTGCGCCGCCTACATTTTCAAAATACACATCAATACCATCTGGTACAGCCGCTTCGAGTTGCTGCGTGAAATCATCTTGTTTATAATCAATGGCCGCATCAAATCCTAATTTATCTGTTAAATATGTTATTTTCTGTACACTCTTTTTTTATGTCAAATACAATCTTATAACAATTATTAAGAAGATCTTAAGGATTCTAACTTTTTAGTGATATCTTGCATAACATCAGCAAGCGTAATACTACGCATTTCATTTTCCATACTTTGCTGAATTTTATCTAACTTTGAGTCCATTGCCATATGAATATTACTCCCAATCGGACAGGCTGGATTAGGATTTTCATGGAAGTTAAACAAATTATCTTCGTTTACAAGTTCTACTGCTTTATAAATATCATAAAATGTAATTTCACAAGGTTTTCTTGAAAGAGTAATACCAGTTTTTCCTTGACTAATACTAATGATACCAGCTGCTTTAAGATTTCCCATAACATTTCTTACAATAACAGGATTCACACCAATACTTCCGGCCAAAACGTTACTGGTCACTTTTTCATATTCTCCTAAATAATTAACTGCCGATAAAAGATGAACCCCTATCGTAAATTTACTTGAAATCTGCATCACAACAACCTCCTTCTTGTAATGTATTCTCTTACAAGAAAACTGTCAATGCAGATTATTTTTGTTATTCTCCAACAACACTAATTCTTTCTTTAATATGACTACCTGATTCAATCTCGTCAATCACTGCGATTGCATAATCCGCGTAAGAAATAACACTCTCACCTTGACCGTTAAGGATCAACTCTTCGCCACCTAGTGTATATTTTCCAGTTCTCTCACCATCTGCTTGGAAATCTGCTGCAGGACTAATATAAGTCCATTTAACATCATCATACTCACGAAGATCATTAAGAGCTTTCTGATGTGCATTAAGTACTGGCATGACTTCATCTGGGAAAGGTGTAACATCTGCAACAGTCTGAGTATGTTCTGCATTAACAAATAAACTTCCTGCTCCCCCAACTACCAATAATCTTATTTCTAAGCCTTGCAAAATTTTTGCTAAATGGTTAGCTGCATCTGGAATAATATTAACCGTTTCCGGAGTCAAACCTCCTACTGCATCAACAATTACATCAAATTCTTCTATATCTTTTTTTCAATATCATAAACATCTTTGATAATTGCATCATTTGTACGTGTTTTATTTTCCCCTCTAACAATGGCAGTAATATCCATGCCACGATTTAATCCTTCTTCTACAATTAATTGACCTGCTTTACCATTTGCTGCTACAACTGCTATTTTCATTGTAATATCCTCCTTCGGTAAATATCTGATTTCAAAACTTGTAACTTAATAATTACAAGTTAATTCTAACAAACCTCCCCCTACTTGTAAACAATTTAATTACAAGTTATGTGTTTAAATTGAAAAACTCACGTTCGAATCGTATATTGTACACTTTGAAGACAATGCTACTTCCAAGTGTGCTATAAATCTTCAAAGATTCATAATATAAAAAATGAGTACAAACTAAAATAGTTGTACTCATTTAAAAAGTAAATCCATTCTCATGTAGTAAGTAAAATTTATAGTAACTAAAACGTATGATTAGAGTGTACACTAAACGTACAATTCCAATAAAAATACGAATAAAATATCAAAGCAGCTTAAATAAGCTGCTTTACATTTTTGTGACACTTTTTGTATGTATTTACTTTTTATAAAATGCTGCTAAAAAATATTGACTTTTTAACGTCTTAGGATTACTCTTAAATTAACAAGCAGCAAAAGGGGGGTAGTGAGTATGTCAATTAGATTAAATAAAAAATTAAATGAAAATGCATTTAATGATCCTACTAAAGAAACTATCCAAAAATCAATTAACCAATTATGTTCTGATGTGGATTCAGGCCAAGTTATTATGCCAATCTTTCAGCGCGATTTATCTTGGACAACCGAAAAGAAAATAGACTTATACAATTTTCAATTAGGAGGTTTTGCTCCGGTTTCTCCTATTTCAATGAATAGAATTGGTCCTAAAAGTAAGGGGATGCCCCATGTAAAGCTATTAAGTAGAACTGAAATAGAAGAATTGAATGAAGGTAGTCTAAGTGTGATAGATGGGCAACAAAGGATTTCAACGAATTATCAAGCTTATTCAAATGATGAATCAATACAAGAAATAGCGCTAGATTTAACTAAAGGGAAATTTGTCAATTTAAAAGAAAAAAAACCGAGTAAAAATCAAATCCCCGTTGGTGTTTTATACAATAAAGATCCTGAGATCTATACTGAGTATCTTAGATTAAATCCGAAATTAGCAGAATTTTCTGTATCATCTATTCTAGGACAAATACGCACCAAATTTTTTAATTATTTTTATACCATTAACTATGCTCAAGACTTATCTGGTGAAGAACAAATCGAATGGTTTGACGTTCTAAACTTGGCAGGTAGTAGAGTTCCTGACCTTCAAATGAAGCTCACTAAATTGCAAATAAAAGGCTTGGATTTTTATAAAGAATACTCCAATGTTTTCAGAGATAGATTGGAAATGGCCGGACTTGACCATTTATTTATACAAAAAAATACAGAGGTGTCTATACCTTTAGCCACACTAAATTCTGCTTTTGAAATAGTGAGTGGTAAAAAAAACCATGCTTTAAATTACAGTCCTATCCCGTCAGATGCCAAAGATTCTTTTTTAAATGAACTAGAGCTCGATCAATTAAGAAAGTGTTTTAAAATGACATTAGACGGCTTAAATGATGCCTTGAACTTTATTGAAATTAATAGTCTAAAAGAACCATCAAGAATTGATTATATTTCCTATTTATCTGGGTATTTCACCTATAATAAGAATGCTTCTAACACTTCTATCCAAAACGTTATAAATTGGTATAATAATACCAACTTTGGAAATAAATCTAATCAAAAAAGACGAGAACTGTATAATGAATTATTAATTTGTTAAAGCTCAACAACTAAAGTAATCTTTCATAGTTTTCTGTCGCAAACAGTATTAATTAACTGTTTTTGCATTCCTCTACTAACCAGTGTTATAATCTAGATAACGAAAATGATTAACAATTAATGCACCAATCCCCACACTACTGCAATAGTGTGGGGATTTTTTCGATGCTGGCTTATAAAGTCGCCTATTAATTATTTGTTGCGTTTACTAAGCCAATAAGTATAATACGCAACAGCACAGCCACTGATGACTGGTGCTATGATGTGAACGAAAATGATTAGCAAAGTAATGCACCTCCTCTCTGCGTCTAAATTGACGCCTGAGAGATAGGCGACCTGTATATTATATCATCTGTAATAAGTAAGTTACAGATAACTTCCGATAAGTCATTTTATGTTATATCTTTGCTTATTTTTATAGTATCAAGACAAGAAGAAACTCGTTTCAAAAACCCTTCTGATTTTTAGAGAAAAACTCTCTTATTTCATCGTCTTTAATAAAATAATATGCCATCTTTCCATCTTTATAAAAATCAAGCACCTCATTTTTATATAAAAGTCTTAAATGATGTGAAGTTGAAGCAATACTCATTTTCAATATCAAAGAAATATCACAAACACACAACTCATCTTCTTTAATCAAAGATAATATGATTTTCAATTTTTTCTCATCACAAATTTTTTCTAAAATGTTAAGTAATTTCTTAGATTTATCATCTTCTAAAAAACTTAAAGCATTGTTAACTTTATCCTCATGTACACAAATCACATCACAAGCATTTTCATAGCTCATATAAAATCACACCCTAAATTAAAATATAAATCCTAAAATTGTTCCAATAGTGTTATTTTCAATAATAATGAATAAACCTAAAGCTATGTAAATAACAGCCATAATCCAACGACTAAATTTCTCAACAATTTCTCCAACTCCTGAAATATTAGCTAATTTTTGTGCAATAAATACCAAGAAGAAAATTAAAATTAAAAAGACAAACAAAGTAATTAATAAATCAGTAACACTTAATGTCACAAAATACGGAACAAATAAACCAATATTATCAGCACCACAACTTGCTATCGTAACAATTGCAACCGTACCAACTAATTTAGACAATCCTTTTTCATTCAATTCTTTTTTAGCTTTCTTTTCTCCTTCACAATCATCATAAATAGCTACTTTAATTCCTAAATAAATCGGTATTAACCCTAATAATCCTAATATCCATTTTTCAGGAACATAATTTAAGACAAAGGCAAAGAATAAACTTACGACAATCAATGTCACAGATCCTACATATTGACCAATATAAATATCTCTATATTCTTTTCTAGTCTTTGCTCTAGCAAAAAATATTAATAAAATCACTAATAAATCTACTGCTGTCGCAATATAAAGAATAGCAGCAGTTACAATAGTCTGAATCATAATTACACCTCATTCAAAAATATTTTTGAATATATTATAACTTATATTTTCAAGTAATTATAGATGCTTTATTCCAATTGCTTTATTGACGTTGAGCCTCGGAACCCTTAACAATCCCTAAACTTGTCGAATGGTCGATTTAATAGCTCACGCTATACCGACATTCGTCTGCAAGTTTAGTTAAGGGTTCTTCTCAACTTCAATAAATTTTCTCGGCATAAATGCGTGTCTAATCTTTTTTAGAACGACTAATCAAAAAATAATCTAAAAAATCACAAACCAAAATTAAAAAATAAAAAAGCCTAAATACTCTCTCGATTTGTGAGAAAGTATTTAGGCTTTTTGAATTAATAAATTTCTTACTTCTTATGTTTATTTAACAATTAGTACTGGGACAGAACTTCTTTTAGCAATCTTATGTGTAACATCTCCTAAAACATGTTTAATATTCAAATCGACTCTATGATTACTCATAATTACTAAATCAAATTCACCATTATTTATATCTCCAGAAGTAATTTTTTCTAAGATTGTATCTTTAATATGCCCAAAATCTACATCTATTTTATATTGAATATCTCTTTTTTCTAATTCACGTAAAAATGGAGTAAGTTTTTTTTCTTTTTCTCTAATAATATCTTTTTTATGCTTATTATAATATTTGACACTAATTGCAAGATCATTTTCTGTTACAACGTGATAAATTACAACAACTGAATCTTCATCGGTGACTTTTTCTAAATAGTCAGGGATAGCACTAAAATCATTTTCGAAATCATAGGGTAATAATATATTTTTGAACATCTACACCAGCCTCCTATTACTTATATATACATTGTAAATAAAAAGCATGGCAAGTTCATGAACTTGCCATGCTTTTTATTGTGGATCAAACTTCTGATAATCATCACTTATGTTAATTATCTATGATTATTGTTTTTAAGTATATCTAGAAAATCGTCTCCCCAATTGCAAATTGAAAAGACTACCTTATCAAGTTTTAATCCTATTTTAGTCAACCTATAATCTACTTTTGGAGGAACCACTTGGTAGACCTTCCTTTCAATGATTTTGTCTTTTTCTAATTCTCTGAGTTGCCTTATTAAAATACGTTGATTGATATCAGGAAGTTTGTTTTGTAATTCACTCAATCTTAAACGATTATTTTGCAAAAGGTGGTAAACAATGGCAATTTTTCATCTTCCACCAATTACAGACAGGGCTAAATCTTTTGAAGTATAAAATTCTTTATTATTATATTCAATTAACACAAGGAATCCTCCATTTTCATATAGTGACAAAAATGTCAGTATTACTATTAGAAACAACTAATACTATAATAACATTATAAAAGATAGAGGGGAAAAATTTAATGAAATTACGATTAGCAATTGATTTATTAAATCAAAAAGAAGCAGCAAAGCTTGCTCAATAAGTAGAAAAATTTATTGATACCTTAGAAACTGGAATACCCATTGTTATAAATGAAGGACTATCTGTCGTTGAATATATGAGTAAGTCAGTTAATAATGCACAAGTATTAGCTGATTTAAAAATTATGGATGCTGCTGGATATGAAGTAAGTCAAGTAGTAAAATTTGGGGCTGATATTGTGACAATTCTTGGTGTTTCTAAGGATGCTTCAATTAAAAGTACTATTGATGAAGCTCACAATAATGGTAAAGAATTATTAGTTGATATGATTGCGTTCAAAATTTAGAACAACGTACAACAGAATTAGATGAAATGGATGCTGATTATATTGCGGTGCATACGGGTTATGATTTACAAGCTAAAGGTGCTTCGCCTTTAGAAAGTTTATGTACTGTTAAATCAGTTATTTCAAATTGAAAAGTAGCTGTAGCAGGTGGAATCAAACCAGATACAATTAAAACAGTTGCAGCTGAAAAATCAGATTTAATTATTGTTGGCGGTGGCATCGCAAACGCTGACGATCCCAAAGCTGCGGGTAAACAATGTCGTGATATAGTAGATTTATATTCTTAATTATTTCTAATTTATATTGGAGAAAAAACATATGTCATTTGGAAGACAAATATAAAACTGCATATGTTTAAACTTCCTCTTTCTAGTGTATATAGTATTTAGATTTAAAAATTATAATTGAAAGGAATTGGTATATTATGACTAAAAAAGTAGCAATCATTTTAGCAGATGAATTTGAAGATATAGAATTAACTAGTCCAAAAGAAGCATTAGAAAACGCTGGCTTCGAGACTGAAGTTATTGGTGATACAGAAAAACATGAAGTTGTTGGTAAACATGGTGAAAAAGTAATGGTAGATGTTAGTATTTCAGATGCAAAACCAGAAAATTATGATGCATTATTAATCCCTGGTGGATTCTCACCTGACCATTTACGTGGTGATGAAGAAGGTCGATATGGTACATTTACTAAATATTTCACTCAAAATGATGTACCAACATTTGCAATATGTCATGGCCCACTATTATTAGTTGATACTGATGATTTAAACGGACGTACAATAACTGGTGTTATCAACGTACGTAAAGATTTATCTAACGCGGGAGCACACGTTGTCGACGAATCAGTTGTAGTAGACAACAATATTGTAACAAGTCGTGTACCAGATGATTTAGATGATTTCAACAGAGAAATTATTAAACAATTAGAAGCATAGTTTTGTAATATTAATAAATATTCAATTATTTTAGTAACTATCGACAAATTTTCTAAAATTTGTCGATAGTTTTTTAGTTGAGATATTATATGAATAAACCAAATAACATAAATATAAAATTAATTTAAAAAGATGTTTATATTAATGTAATAAAACTTGGGTTACTAACATGCCACCACCGAATACCAGTACAAAGACCACAACTGGCCAAACGAAACGGAACCAATGTGAATAACGCATATTGAGCATTTGTAATGTAGCCATGACTAAACCGGTTGGAGCTAAGAATAACATTGCATATTGGCCAAATTGATAAGCACAAACAATTGTATATCTAGGAATTCCTACAGTATCTGCTAATGGCGCAAAAATAGGCATCGCTAATACAGCTAATCCAGATGATGATGGAATAATGAAACCTAGGAAGAAAAAGATAAATAATAATGCGATAACAAATAAAGGACCTTGAATGTTTTCAACAAGTGATGAAGAAAAATTTAAAATCGTATCTGATATTCTTCCATTATTTAATACTAAATTGATGCCACGTGCGAGTCCTATAATAAGTGAAACACCAACTAAACTTGATGCACCTTTAACAAATTCATCTACCACACCTTGTTCTCCCAATCCTTTTGGACCAGTCGCAGCTAAGAACATAATAATGATTGTAAATATAAGAAATGCTGAAGCCATAGTTGGGAACCACCAACCTTGAGACATAACTCCCCACACCATTACAGGAAAAGGTATAACAAATAGTAATAAGATTAATTTCTTACGTGTAGTAAATGTTTGATGTTGAGTATCATGTTCCATGACAGACCATTGTTGATTAAATGTATCTTTATCTTCATAACTATATGAAGCTTCTGGGTTCTTTTTAATCTTTTTACAATACCAATAGAGATAACCTATAACAAACATAGCTCCAACAATACAACCTGCAATACGCCAATACAAACCTTCAGCAAATGTTGTACCAGCTGCATTAGAGGCAATAACTACTGAAAATGGATTGATTGTTGAGAATGTAGACCCCATTGAACTTGCCAAAAAGATAGCACCGACACAAACAATAGAATCATAGCCCATAGCAATAAAGATAGGGACAAGAATAGGGTAGAAGGCAACAGCTTCCTCTTCAATGCCACATAATGTTCCGCCAAGTACCATTAATATAGATACAAAGAAAATTAACAGAAATTCTCTTCCTTTTGTCTTTTGAGTCAATGCGAGAAGACCAGATTCAAAAGCGCCACTCGCTTGAACAACGCCAATTAAACCACCAAGAATAAGTATAAAGACCATAATATCAGCAGCTTCAATGGTTCCGTTGACCATACTACTTGTAATATCGGTTAATTTAGCTGGATGTTGATCTAATCGTTCATAAGTATTTGGAATAGACACAGGCTTATTAATTGCGCCTGAAGTGAACTGATTAATATCAATTTTGACACCCATTTTATCTAACTCCTGTTGTGTAGCTTTATGCGTTTCAACTTTACCATGAGGCTTCTCGACCTTTAGTGAGTGATTTTCATAAGATAATTTTGAATATGAACCTGCTGGAATCATCCAAGTTGCTAATACAGCTAGAATAGTTAAAATGAATAAAATTGCAAAAGCACCAGGCATTTTTAACTTAAACTTTCTCTTAGGTGAAGATGAATGCTTATCTTTATTTATTTGTTCTGCTTTCATAAAATACCTCCTTTACAAAAAGCATATAAATGTATTTTTAAGCATAAAAATACATTTAAGTGTTAGATAACTATAACATAAAATTAATAAAATTTCGAAGGTATGTATTAATTTAGAGAAAATAAGAAGATATATTTATAAAAAATATGATGTTAAATTAAAAGAGGTCGTATATATACGACCTCTTTTAATATCACTAAAAAATTGTTTTAACTTTATAAAAATAATACACGTAATAAGTATTATAAATTGTTTTTGTTTTAATATTCTATATTTGGTGCTTGGTTTACATGTTTTTGGTAACGTTTGAGTGCACAAAAACCAATAGTACTAATAATTGTTACTATTAATAATTTTTTCACGCTTAACATTCCTTTATTTTAACATTGTATTGTAGTCTAATTATTGTTTTGGTAGTAATTTAACTCTAAATCTTTTGATGTTTGTTGACGTATTTTTCTCATTAATGCAGTATCATTAATGAGTGATTTACCATAAGATGGAATCATTTTTTGGATTTTAGGCATCCATTCAGTTTCATATTCAGGGAAGTTTTTCTCAAGTACTTCTAGGGCTACAGATACTGAAGTTGATGCTCCTGGAGACTCTCCTAATAACGCTATTACTGAATGATCTTCAGAATTAACAACTTCTGTACCAAATTGAATAAATCCTTTACCATATTCAGGAGTATCTTTAATCACTTGTACGCGTTTACCTGCCGTATATAACTGCCAATCTTCATCACGTGCTTCTGGATAAAAAGTACGTAAATGATTCATACAACCTTCTTTAGTCATTAATATCTGATCAAATGAATATTTGATTAAAGGTAGATTTTTAGCAGCAGCAGATAATAATGTTGTAATATTATATGGTTTAACTGATTTAAATAAATCTAAATTTGAACCATTTTTTAAAAATTTAGGGCCGACACTAGCAAATGGACCAAATAGTAACGTACGTTCACCATCAATATAACGAGTATCTAAGTGAGGTACAGTCATAGGTGGTGTGCCAGGAGGTTCTTTACCATATACTTTGGCATCATGTTGAGCTATGATGTCTGGGTTAGTACAAATTAAAAATTGACCTGTAATAGGGAATCCACCTAAATGTTTACTTTCTGGAATTCCTGTTTTTTGTAATAGTGGAATTGCACCACCACCGGCGCCAATAAATACATAATCAGCAAGTTCAGTCTGAACATTACCATTGTTACGTTGACGCACTTTAACTTCCCATTTTCCATCTTTTCGATGATTAAAATCTATCACTTCGTGATTATATTGAACATTGGCATTAGGATGTTGTTCAATATTTTTAGCCATTTTACGAGTAAGCTCTCCAAAGTTAACGTCTGTACCTTCGTTGATCTTACTAGCAGCCATAATATCACTTGAGCTATGACCTTCCATCATTAATGGAATCCATTTTCTCATTTCTTCAATATCTTCTGTATATTCAATATTGTCGAACATTGGAAATTCTTTCATAGCATGATAACGATCTTTTAAGAATTGAACGTTATTTTTACCTCTAACAAAGCTAATATGAGGTAATGGTTGAATAAATTCTTTAGGGTTTGAAATGCTATTATTTTTGACTAAATGACCCCAAAATTGTTTTGAAATCTCGAACTGTTCATTAATTTCTTTCGCCTTTTCTATATCAATTGATCCATCAGGTTGTTTTACTGTATAGTTCAATTCACATAAAGCAGCATGACCAGTTCCAGCATTATGACGCTCATTTGAACTTTCGATACCAGGTCGATCCAAACGTTCATATAGTTTTATATTCCAACTTGGTTCTAATTCTTTAAGCATAGAACTAAAAGTTGTGCTTAAAACACCAGCGCCAATAACAACAACTGTTTTTGACTCTTTTGTATTCATAATTGACTCCCTTCTTTTACGTACATGTTTTATTTTAATATAAATATTTCCAGTATAAAAATACTTATATTAAATATGACCTATTCTTTTATGGAATAGATCATTTTAATTTTAAAATTTTTTCTATTATCTTAATCAGCAACTCAGTAGAAATACATATAAAAATTGATAAATACTTTAACTGTTTTTTGACTAATTGCAACCTGTTTTTACTTACAAACTACAACAATTATAACAATCTTAGAATGAGAAAATTACACAATTTTAACTTTAATATATTAAAAAAAATAGATAAAATAATTAACGAAAAATTTAATGTTTTTATTTAAATTATAATGCAAATTATTGTATAATAATATGTATTTTTGGTCAAATAAATAAATGTTAAAGTGTTTTTTTCTTTTGGTTTAGTTTTGATAAATTATTGACAAAACAGAGAGGGATTTAAGTGATTTTAATTAATAAGTTTCATTAAATATGCATACAAATTCATTATAGATCATAAATTAATATTTACTTTATTTCTACAATATAGTGATATCAATCTATTCTTGTTTATTATAAAACAATCGGATAATAAATATAAATAAAATTAATATATTTTTGTAAATATGTATAAAAAAGTGTATAATGAAATTACGTCGAGTTAGAGTATTTAGAAATTTCACTTATTAATAAGGAGGTTTTTTATGTACTATACTAATAGTAATTATGAAGCCTTTGCACGTCCGAAAAAACCTGAAAATGTTGATAAAAAATCAGCATATTTAATTGGATCAGGTTTAGCTTCACTAGCAGCAGCATGTTTTTTAATTCGAGACGGTAAAATGAAAGGTAAAAACATCCACATTTTAGAAGAATTAGACATCTCAGGGGGAAGTTTAGATGGTATTAATATGGAGCATCATGGCTTTGTCGTACGTGGTGGTAGAGAAATGGAAAATCATTTTGAATGTTTATGGGATTTATTTAGAAGTATTCCATCATTAGAACAACCTGATGCATCCGTGTTAGATGAATTTTATTGGTTGAATAAGGAAGATCCTAACTATTCTAAATGCAGAGCCATTTATAGTGGCGGTAAACGCATTGATACTGATGGCAATTTTACATTGTCTAAAAAAGCTATTAAAGAAATTTTAAGTTTATGTATGAAAAAAGAAGAAGATTTAGAAGATGTTATAATTTCTGAAGTTTTCACTGAAGATTTTTTAAATTCTAATTTTTGGTTATATTGGAAAACAATGTTTGCTTTCGAACCTTGGCATTCAGCAATGGAAATGCGTCGATATCTTATGCGTTTTGTTCATCATATTGGTGGTTTGGCAGATTTTAGTGCTTTAAAATTCACTAAATATAACCAATATGAGTCTTTAGTATTGCCAATGGTAGAATATCTTAAGTCACATGGCGTGCATTTTGAATATGGTGTTCAAGTTGACAATATATTGGTCGATTCAACATCATCTAAGAAAATTGCACGAGAAATTATTGTAAACAAAAATGGTAAAACAGAATCTATACCTTTAACATTAGATGACCTTGTTTTTGTAACGAACGGCAGTATTACAGAAAGTTCAACTTATGGGGATAATGAACATCCTGCTCCACCAACGAAAGCATTGGGAGGTAGTTGGACATTATGGAAAAATTTAGCTAATCAAAGTCCAGAATTTGGAAGACCTGAAAAATTCTGTGATCATATTCCAGATAAAAGTTGGCTCGTATCTGCAACAACAACAACAAATAATAAAAAAGTAATTTCTTATATCGAAAAATTAAGTAAACGTGATGCTTTATCTGGACGCACTGTTACTGGGGGTATTGTAACGGTAGTAGATTCAAGTTGGCAACTTAGTTTTACAGTCAATCGTCAACAACAATTTAAGGAGCAACCTAAAGATCAGGTAAGTGTATGGATATATGCATTATACTCTAATGTTAAAGGAGATTTCATTAAAAAACCAATCACTGAGTGTACAGGTAGTGAAATCTGTCAAGAGTGGTTATATCATATGGGAGTGCCACAAGATGAGTTAGTTGAATTAGCACAAACAGAATGCAATACGATCCCTGTTTATATGCCTTATGTGACAGCGTACTTTATGCCGAGAGCATACAAAGATCGTCCATTGGTCGTTCCTAATGGTTCTAAAAACTTAGCCTTTATAGGTAACTTTGCTGAAACAGAACGTGATACAGTATTTACAACTGAATATTCTGTACGTACAGCTATGGAAGCTGTATATCAATTATTAGAAATAGATAGGGGCGTACCTGAAGTGTATGCTTCTGAATTTGATGCACGTGTACTTATGGATGCTTATTATCAATTAAATGATCGTAAATCATTACCTGAATTAGTTAATAATAACTTCCTTAAACGTTCAGTTTTAAAAAATGCGATGAAAAAAATACAAGGCACTTTCGTTGAAGAATTATTACGCAAACATAAGTTGTTATAAAAATTACACGGTGAGTCTCAAAAAACAAAAAACATTGTATAAAAACAACAAATATTATAGAGTTATAAACATATCTTTATATATTTAATTGTTTTGACACGCTGACGTTGAAATCACAATCCACTAACTCTTGAGTTCTAACGTTATCTAGTATACCAATCTAGATAACGTTTTTTTATTATAAAAAATATATTTTGTTATATGCGACCATGATGAAAAACAAAATTAAAGGAAAATTATTTTTATTAGGTTTATAGTAGTAATAACTTTAAGAAAAAGATAAATTAAGTTAGTGTGATAATTTAATCAATTGATAAACATTATAAGAGAGGGTCATTGAATTTATGAATAATATTACTATTATAGGAGCTTCACAAAACAATTTAAAAAATATAGATATAACTATACCTAAACATTTGATTACAGTATTCACAGGACGTTCTGGTTCAGGTAAGTCATCGCTGGTATTCAGAACAATAGCTGCTGAATCTGAACAACTTTTAAATGAAAGTTATTCTAGCTATATTCAATTTCATTTAAATCAACAACCGAAACCAAAAGTAAAAGAAATTAAAAACCTTCCTGTAGCAATGACGATTAGTCAAAAAAGATTTAATGGTAATTCTCGCTCTACTGTAGGTACAGTGTCGGATATCTATGCCTCTGTTAGATTGTTGTGGTCGAGGGTAGGTGAACCTTTTGTCGGTTATTCAGATGCCTTTTCATTTAACAGTCCTAATGGTATGTGTGAAACATGTGAAGGATTAGGTTACATTGAAGACATTAATTTAAATGAACTCTTAGATTGGGATAAATCTTTAAATGAAGGTGCTATTAATTTCCCTTCTTTCGGACCTGATAAAGAAAGAGGTAAAGCTTATCGTGATAGTGGTTTATTTGATAATGATAAAAAATTAAAAGCATATACAAAAGAAGAATTAGATTTGTTTTTATATCAGGAGCCAATAAAATTAAAAAACCCGCCCGAAGAATGGCGAAAATCAGCAAAGTATGTGGGACTTATACCCAGGTTTAGAAGGATATTCTTAGGGGATAAAGAATTTAACAAAAAACGTTACGCTAAGCATCTTAAAAACGTTGTAGAAAATAAAATTTGTCCAACTTGTAATGGTCAACGTTTAAATTCGAAAATTTTGAGCTGTAAAATTCAAGGGAAAAACATTTCAGATTTTACACAAATGACTGTAAAAGAAAATTTGGTGTTTCTTGATAAATTGAACGATTCAACTGCCCAATTTATTATTGAACCACTTCGAAAGCAATTAGAAGCACTTGATTATATAGGATTAAGTTATTTAACGCTTAATCGTGTAACCACTTCTTTATCAGGTGGAGAAGCACAACGTCTTAAATTAATAAGACATTTGAACAGTTCATTATCTGATTTGGTTTATATCATTGATGAACCAAGTGTTGGTTTACATCCAGAAGATATTGCAAAAATAAATGAAATTTTGAAATCTTTAAAAGATAAAGGAAATACAGTATTAATTGTAGAACATGATCCTGATGTAATTAAAGAAGCAGATTATATTATTGATATGGGACCAAGTTCAGGGACGCAAGGTGGAGAGATAACGTTTGAGGGAACATACAAACAATTATTGTCTTCAGAAACATCTACTGGGGAAGCACTACGTATCAAACATCACTTAAAAAATGAGACACGTGAAGCAAAGCATTTTTATCATCTTGGACCAGTGACTCAAAACAATTTGAATAATACGACAGTTGATATACCTAAGCATGTTTTGACAGTATTAACTGGAGTAGCAGGTTCTGGGAAAAGCACTCTTGTTAAGGCAGGTTTTGCAAAGAACGATAATGCAGTATTTATGGATCAAAAAGCGATACAAGGCTCCAATCGGTCTAATTTATTAACTTATTTAGGTGTTTTTGATAGAGTCAGAAATTTTTTCAGCAAAGAAACTGGATTAAATAAATCCATGTTTAGTTATAATTCGAAAGGGGCTTGTCCTAATTGTGGTGGTAAAGGTTATATTGAAACAGAACTTGCATTTATGGGTGAGTTTTCACAAACATGTGAAGTGTGTCACGGTAAACGTTATAAGCCAGAAGTATTGAATGCGACTATAAATGGCTATTCTATTGCTGATTTCCTTGAATTGACTGTTGATGAAGGTATAAGATTTTTTGATAAAGAGAATGAAATTCAGTCTAAGTTACAAGCTATAAGTAAAACAGGATTAAATTATGTAACACTTGGACAACCTCTATCTACCTTATCAGGCGGTGAAATTCAACGCGTTAAATTAGGTCAATATTTAAATGAAGATGTTACAGATAGTATTTTTATATTTGATGAACCTACGACAGGTTTACATGAAGCTGATATTCCTATATTGATAAATTGTTTTAATAATCTTATTGAACAAAATAATACTGTTATTTTAATTGAACATAACTTATCAATAATGTGTGAAGCTGATTGGATTATAGATGTAGGACCAGGTCCCGGTTTAGATGGGGGAAAAGTACAATTTAGTGGATTACCTGTAAACTTTGTTAAAGAAAATAAAACATTAACATCTAAGCATTTGAAACTTTATACAGAAAATAATTAAATTTGTTTCATATAACTTTAAATAGAGTTAGAAATTTTATGTGTTAATTTAGTGGTTTGAAAAATTAACACATAAAATTAATAAAAGAGCCTATGGTTAAAATGATGTGCATAGGCTCTTTTGTATATTTATTATTGTGGTTTTAAAATGACTTTAATATTATTATCTTTTTTCTGATCGAAAATATCATACGCTTGTTTTGCATCTTCTAAAGGCATTGTATGCGTTATAATTTCTGTTGGATCAAAAACTTCGTTTTTAATCATTTCATATAATTTTGGCATTTGATGAATAACTGGCGCTTGACCACTTTTCACTTGAACATTTCTATTAAAAATTAAATCTATTGGATAATTATCTGCTGGTGTCCCATAAATACCAGTTAATTGAATGGTACCAAATTTTCTTACTGATTCAGCTGCTGTGATAATTGGACTAATATTACCTCGTTGAGCTGAATTTGAACTTAATTCTAAATCATCTTGAGCTACTTGTCCATCCATTCCTACACAATCTATAACAACATCTGCTCCGCCACGTGTCGTTTCATGAAGTAGTTTTCCAATATTATCTTCTTTAGAAAAATTATACACTTCAGCACTGTTATATTTTCTTGCATGGTTTAATCTATGTTCTACATTGTCAATGGCAATAACTCGTTCGGCACCTTTTAACTTAGCAAATTTTTGTGCCATTAAACCGATTGGACCACAACCAAGAACAATAACAGTATCTCCAGATTTTACGCCTGCATGTTCAACACTCCAATAAGCTGTTGGGACAACATCAGATAAAAACAATACTTGTTCGTCTTTCAAATCACTATCTGGAACTTTGAATGAAGAGAAGTCAGCAAAGGGTACTCTTAAATATTCAGCTTGACCACCCCAGTGATTTCCGTGCATAGCACTACCAAAACCGAAAAGACCCCCGTTATCCATTTTCCAGCTTGCTGGTGATGGATTAGAATTATCACATTGAGACTCCATTTCATTATTACAATAGAAACAATCGCCACAACCTATGTTAAAAGGTATAACAACTCTATCTCCCTTTTTCAAAGTTTTGACGTCTTTCCCTACTTCTTCTACAATTCCCATTGGTTCATGTCCAATAACAAAACCTGGATCCATAAATAGATCGCCTTGATGATAGAGATGTAAATCAGAACCACATATACCTGAAGCTGTTATTTTAATAATTGCATCTGTTGATTCTTCTATTGTTGGATCATTTACTTCACGAACTTCCATATTTTTATGCCCTTGATACGTCACTGCTTTCATTTAAATCACACTCCTAATCATACTATACCTTTTTTAATTTTATTTACAACCTTTTTCTATTTTACTCAAAAGTATTTTTAATTTGGAGTGTCATATAAATACTATATTTAATTGACACTTTGAGTTTCTTTCACTTTCATTAACAACCATTTTTTCAAAACAATTCCTTATCTTGTTTAATTCTATAAACAGTCTGCCTTGTGATATTCACTTCTTTCGCAATCCTACTAATTGCTTGGCCTTCTTCTAACATTTCTACAACTCGATGATAAATAATACGTTTTTGAGGATCCTTTGCATTCGCTGAATAAAGTAACGGACGCCCTTTATATACACCTTTTTCTTTCGCAACTTGAATACCTTGTGCTTGTCTACGTTTACTTTCATTTCGTTCTTGTTCTGAAACCATTGCTAATATTTGTATGATTAAATCTTTCATAAACTTATCTAATAATGGATTGCCAATGACTTCATTCATCATAGGTAAACTAGTAATCATCAATTGAACTTCTTTATCCTTTAAATAATTAACTGTGTTAATCACTTCATCATAATTACGACCTAAGCGATCAATCGATTCTACTACAAATCTATCGCCCATTCTCACAAAGTTAAGTGCTTCTTGAAATACGGATCTATTTTCTACTGACTTTCCCGATTGTTTCTCTGTAAATATTTTCTCTACGCCAAATGTTTTCAAATTATCTATCTGTCTCTCTAAATTCTGATCTATCGAAGATACTCTTGCGTAACCTATAATCATTCATTTTCACTCCACAATTAATATACACCCTAATCATACGTTCAAGTTACTATAAATTCAACAACTATATATGTATGATTAGGGTGTATCCTGTCTAATTTTTTAGCTTTCTTAAAACTTAGTAATATTTTTATTTATCTTCATTTTCTTGGTTATTTAACTTATTGAGATAACGATAGATTGTTGTACGTGAAACTTTCCATTGCTCTGCAATAGTTT